>JBEKGT010000356.1:0-2595 GCA_050012655.1 Gemmatimonadales bacterium
GGACGGCGTTCTCGAACTTCTGGCCGCCCTTCCCGGGCGTCACGCCGGCGACGACCTTCGTCCCGTAGGCCAGCATCTGCTTGGTGTGGAACGAGCCGTCGCGCCCGGTGATGCCCTGGACGACGAGCCTGGTGTCGTTGTTGATGAAGATGCTCACGCCGCCGCCCCTCCCTTCTTCGCCACCTCGACCGCCTTCTTGACGGCCTCGTCCATGTCGGTCATCGCCTTCATCCCCACGCCCTCGAGGATGCGCACCGCTTCCCGCTCGTTGGTGCCGGTGAGGCGGATGACGATGGGCACCTTCACCGTGAACTGCTTCGTCGCGGCCACGATGCCGTTCGCCACGTCGTCGCAGCGGGTGATCCCGCCGAAGATGTTGAAGAGGATCGCCTTCACGTTCGGGTCGGCGGTGATGATCTGCAGCGCCGCCACGACCTTGTCGGGGTTCGACGAGCCGCCGATGTCGAGGAAGTTCGCCGGCTCCCCGCCGTAGTACTTCACCAGGTCCATCGTCGCCATCGCGAGGCCGGCGCCGTTCACCACGCAGCCCACGTTCCCGTCGAGCTTGATGTAGGTGAGGTTCGCGTCGCGCGCCTTGACCTCGGAGGGGTTCTCGGAGGAGACGTCGCGCAGCGCCTCGATGGCGGGCTTCCGCTCCAGCTCGTTGTCGTCCACCACGATCTTGGCGTCGAGCGCCACGACCTCGTTCTTCGGCGTCACCACCAGCGGGTTGATCTCGGCCAGCGACCCTCCCGCGTCCACGAAGGCGCGGTAGAGCTTCTGGAGGATGTCCGCCGCCTGCCGGACCAGCGCCACGTCGGAATAGAGATGGAACGCCAGCGCCATCGCCTGGTGGGAGAGGAGCCCGTACCGGGTGTCCACCCGCGTGCGGAAGATCTTCTCCGGCGTCTTGGCGGCCACCTCCTCGATGTCGATGCCCCCCGCCGGGCTGACCATCATCACCGGCGACTGGCTCCCTCGGTCCACGATCACACCCACGTACGCCTCGCTCGCGATCTGCGCGGCGGGGGCCACCAGCACCTTCTCGACCCTGAGCCCCTTGATCGTCATCCCCAGGATCTTCGACGCCACGTCCGCGGCCTGCTCCGGGGTGTCGGCGAGCTTCACCCCGCCGGCCTTCCCGCGGCCGCCGGCGTGCACCTGCGCCTTCACCACCACCTTGCCCGTGCCGATCCGTTCGGCGGCGGCCTTCGCCTCCGCGGGGGTCGTCGCGACCTCCCCCGGCGGCACGGGGATACCTGCCCGGCGCAGCAGCTCGCGCGCCTGATACTCATGAAGGTTCATTGGCCCTCGGCCACGATGGTTGTACCCGTTTCGCCCCGCAGCGCCGCGGGGCCGGAACCCAACTCCGCGATGACGGCCCGGCTGCCTCCACTCCGCACGAAGCTGACGGCGGCTTCGACCTTGGGTCGCATCGAGCCCGTCCCAAGCTGCTTCCCCGCCAGCATCGCGTCGGCCTCCAGGACCGTCATCCGCCGGATCGGTGCAGCAGACGGCGTGCCGAAGTCCCGGAATACCGCCTGGATATCAGTGAGAATTAGTAGGATTTCGGCCTTCAGCTCGTGCGCGAGGATGGCGGCCGTGCGGTCCTTGTCGACCACGGCGTCCACCCCTTCCCAACCAAGCTTCGGGTCGCGGTAGACAGGGGGGCCGCCGCCTCCGCAGGCCACGACGATGGTCCCGGCGTCCACCAGGTGGCGGATGGCCTCCCCCTCGACGATGCCGATGGGGATCGGGCTCGCGGTCAAGCGGCGCCACGTCCCGCCCTTGTCCTGCCCCACCGCGACGCCCGCGGCCGCGAGCCTGTCCTTGCGCTCCACCGAGAGGTGATGGCCGATGAACTTGGTGGGGCGCCCGAGGGCTGGGTCGTCGTGCGCGACGACGGTCTGGGTGACCACCGTGATGACCTCGCGGCGGATGCCGGAGCGCTCGAGGGCGTTCTGGAGCGACTGCTGGACCATATAGCCGATCCAGCCGGCGGTCTCCGCCACGAGCACGCCGAGGGGGAGCGGCTCGACCTCGCTCGCGGCCAGTTCGTTGCGCGCGAGGGAATCCCCGACCTGCGGCCCGTTCCCGTGCACGAGGGCGATGTGCCAGCCCTCGCGGGCGAGCTCGACGACCGGCGCGAGGCTCTCACGCGTGTGCCGGAACTGATTGGCTATGGTGGGCAGCTCGCCCACGGGTGCGAGCGCGTTGCCGCCGAGTGCGATCACGACCGTCCTGGACATCATCCCCCCGAGCCGGAACTTACCTAGACGGCCGCGTCGGGGCGCTCATGGCGTGCGGCCGCCCGCCGCGAGAGCGCGCCGCAGCGCCTCCATCGCCCGGGCGAAGCCCGCCCAATCACTGCGGCGTGCAGCCGAATCGAGCGCGGCGAAGGCCGCCCGAGCGGCCGCGAGGGGGTCGCCGTCGCGGGCCTCCGCGGCGGCGGGCGCTTGAGCGGTGGCGAGGGCCCGTGCGGCGGATTCCACGTCGGGCCCGACGCCGACGCGCCCGCCCGCCATCAGCGCCACCCCGCTGGCGCTCAGCGGCTCGGTGAGCCGGCGCGCGGAGGAGAAGATCGCCTGCGCGTAC
>JBEKGT010000357.1:0-2586 GCA_050012655.1 Gemmatimonadales bacterium
GCGGGTGGGACATCCCCTTCACGAGCTGGGACAACACGCCCCCGTGGACGGTCGTGAAGACCCTCGCCACCTTCGCGGCGTTCTGGGCCAAGACGCTCTTCTTCCTGCTGTTCTATGTGTGGGTGCGGTGGACGCTGCCGCGGTTCCGCTTCGACCAGCTCATGGACCTCGGGTGGAAGGTCCTGCTCCCCACCGCGCTGGGCTATGTGATCTTCATCGCCGTGGCCACGTGGGCGCTGGAGGTGCCGGGCCGGGCCTTCGGCGTGCGGGAGGGCCTGATCCTCGCCGCGGCCAACGTCGTGCTCGGCTACTTCTTCTTCCGGGTGCTCGACCGCAACCGGGTGCTCGGCGGGCCCGCCAACCGCGGCCGCAAGGTGTGGCGCTCCGCCGCGGCGAAGAGAGGGACGTGAGATGGCCATCACCGTGAAGACCGTGAGCCGCCCCACGTCGGAGTCCTCGTACGTGCGGGCCACGCTGAAGGGGCTGGCCCTGACGTTCAAGCACCTGTTGCAGCCGAAGTGGACGATGCAGTACCCGGAAGAGCGGGAGACCGACACGTGGAAGGTCTCTCCGCGCTACCGCGGCACGCACCGGATGGCGGTGGACGAGACCGGCAAGGCCAAGTGCGTCGCGTGCGGCCTGTGCCCGCAGATCTGCCCCGCCAACTGCATCAAGCTGATCCCCGGCGAGGACGAGCAGGGGAACCGCTACCCGCTGGTGTACGAGATCGACGAGTTCCGCTGCGTCTTCTGCGGGTACTGCCAGGAGGTCTGCCCCGAGGAGGCCATCCACGTCGGCGTGCACTACGAGAACGCCGAGTACGGGCGGGAGGGCTTCGTCTACGACCTCCAGCGGCTGATGCGGCAGCCCCACGATGTGTCCACGCTGTGGGACCCGGCGGATCCCAAGGGCGAGTGAGGCGACTGTGACCTTCGCGTTCTGGTTCTTCGGGGGGGCGGCCATCGTCGCGTCGTTCCTCTGCATCACGCGCCGCAGCCCGGTGTCGAGCGCCCTGTGGCTCATCACCACGCTGTTCAACGTGGCCGCGCTGTTCGTGCTCCTCGACGCGCACTTCCTGGCGGCGGTGCAGGTGCTGGTCTACGCCGGCGCGATCATGGTGCTGTTCCTGTTCGTGATCATGCTCCTCAACCTGGGGGAGCGGGATCCCGGGGAGAGCGCGCGCTGGTCGCCGTCCCGGGTGGTCGGCTTCTTCGTGGGCCTCGGACTGCTGGCGGAGCTCCTGGTGCTGCGTCACGCGGCCCCCCCCGAGGCGATCCGCCTGCCCGCCGGCGCGATCGCGGCGGAGATGGCGGACCGGGGGGCGGTGCAGTCCCTGGCGATGCCGCTCTTCCAGGCGTACCTGGTGCCATTCGAGGTCACGTCCCTGATGCTGTTGGCCGCGATCGTCGGCGCCGTCGTCCTCGCCAAGCGGAGGCTGTGACCGTGTTCCTCGGACCCGCCCTCGCCGTCTCGGCGATCCTGTTCACGCTCGGCGCCGCCGGCGTCCTGCTGCGCCGGAACGCGATCATCATCTTCATGTGCATCGAGCTGATGCTGAACGCGGTCAACCTGGCGTTCGTCGCCCTCTCGCAGCAACTCGGCGTGGATGGCCAGGTGTTCGTGTTCTTCGTGATGACGGTCGCGGCGGCCGAGGCCGCGGTCGGGCTCGCCATCGTCATCGCGGTCTTCCGTCACCGCGAGACGGTGAACCTCGAGAACATCAACCTCCTCCGCGGGTGAGCCCTCTCACGGGCACGGCGGCCGACCTCATCGGCCTGACGATCCTCCTCCCGTTCCTCGGCTTCCTGGTGAACGGGACCATCGCCTTCGTCCGGCCCCGCGCGAAGGGGCTCGTGAGCGCGGTGGGCGTGGGATCGGTGGCGCTGGCCTTCGCTGTCGGCGCCCTGGTGTTCCTCGCGGTGGTGCGCGGCCACCCCGACGCGCCGTACGTCCGGACGCTCTGGACCTGGATGCCGGTCGGCGACCTGCGGATCGCCGCCGCGCTGCAGGTGGACCAGCTCTCGGTCGTGATGCTGCTGGTGGTCACGGGCGTAGGGGCCCTCATCCACCTGTTCAGCGTCGGCTACATGGGGGACGACCCGGGGTACGCGCGCTACTTCGCCTACCTGAACCTGTTCATCGCCTTCATGCTCGTGTTGGTCCTGAGCGCCAGCTTCCCGGTGATGTTCATCGGCTGGGAGGGTGTCGGCCTCTGCTCGTACCTCCTCATCGGTTTCTGGTACGACGATGCGGCGAAGGCGGCGGCGGGGCTCAAGGCCTTCCTGGTGAACCGGATCGGGGACACCGGGTTCATGGTGGCGATGTTCCTGATCTTCGCGCACCTCGGCACCCTCGACTTCGTGGGTTCCTCCGCGGCGGCGACGCAGCTCCTCGCGAAGGGCGGGGGCACGGCCACCGCCATCGCGCTCCTCCTCTTCCTCGGTTGCGTGGGGAAGTCGGCCCAGATCCCCCTGTACGTCTGGCTCCCCGACGCGATGGCCGGCCCGACCCCGGTCTCCGCCCTGATCCACGCCGCTACGATGGTGACGGCCGGCGTGTTCCTCGTCGTCCGGGCCAACGTCTTCT
>JBEKGT010000358.1:0-2571 GCA_050012655.1 Gemmatimonadales bacterium
AGCGCACGCGGCTGGTCACCGGGGCCGGCGTCGTCTTGATCGCCTATCTGGCCACCTTCTCGCTCTTGGGGTATCTGAGATGATGCGCGCCCTGTTCGCCGCCGCCCTGCTGGCCCCGCTGGTGCTGCTGGCCCCGCTGGCGCAAGCCGCCGATTCCTGCCTCACCTGCCACGGGGCGATGGATGGGGAGCTGCAAGCTCCCGCCACCGCCTTCGCCAACGACGTTCACAAGCGCCGCGGCTTCTCCTGCGCCGATTGCCACGGCGGCGATCCCGCCTCAGACGATCCGGAGACGGCCATGAGCAAGGCCCACGGCTTCCGCGGCCGGATCGCGCGCACAGCGGTCCCGCAGCTCTGCGCCCGCTGCCACAGCGACGCCTCGCTGATCGGGCGCTACAAGCCCCAGCAACGCGTGGACCAGTACGCCGAATACCAGACCAGCGTTCACGGCAAGCGCCTGGCTACTGGAGACCAGGCCGTGGCCAATTGCGCCGACTGCCACGGCGCCCACGGCATCCGCGAGGTGCGCGACCCGCTCTCTCCCGTCCACCCGCTGCGCCTGCCCGAGACGTGCGCGCGCTGCCACGCCAACCCGGCGCACATGGCCAAGTACAAGCTGCCCACGAACCAGTTCGCCGAGTACCGCACCAGCGTCCACTGGGAGGCCTTGTCCCAGCGCGGCGATCTTTCCGCGCCGAGCTGCGCCTCCTGTCACGGCAACCACGGCGCGACGCCGCCGCGGGTCAGCTCCGTGGCCGCGGTGTGCGGGTCCTGCCACAGCGTCATGGAGGATCTGTACAACAAGAGTCCTCACCAGCCCGTTTTCTCCGGGATGCGCGAGGGCGCTTGCGTCATCTGCCACGGCAACCACGCCGTGCGACGGCCCTCCCCCGCGATGCTCGCCGGACCCGGCGCCGTCTGCTCCCAGTGCCACGATGCGGAATCGGCCGGGGGCAAGACGGCCGCCCAAACGGCCGCCCTGATCGGGAAGCTCGACGCGGCCGTGCGGCGCTCCGATGAGATTCTGGCGCGCGCCGCCCGTTCCGGCATGGAGGTCTCCGAGGCCGTTCTGGAGCAGCAGGAAGGGCGCGGGGACGCGGTGAAGGCGCGCGTCGCCGTGCACGCTTTCTCGCTGGCCGCCGTGCAGAAGCCCGCCGAGGCGGGCCTGGCGATCGCCGCCCGCACTTACGCCGCCGGTGAGGCGGCGCTCGAGGAACGCGGCCGGCGCCGGCTCGGCCTGGTGGTGTCGCTCCTCGCCATCGCGATCACGATCGCGGGCCTATGGCTCGCGCTCCGCGCCGTCGAGCGCCGCCAGGCCGCCGATGCCGCCCCGGCGGCCAGGAGCTGAGCGCCGCGCCGCAGGGCCGGCGCTCGTCCCGACGCTTCAGGCCGCGCGAGTGCCCACTATCAGGTTCGTGGGACCGCGCAGCGCCACCCGCCGCACCTCGGCGAAGCCGGCCTCCCTCAGCCACTCCGCGTACTCCTGCTCGGTGTAGGTGTTGCCCTCGCGCGTGGCCACCAGCATGCCCAGCGCGAACATCGCGGATTGCCGCGGGCCCGCCCGGTCGGCATCGAGAATGAAGTCCTGAATCACCGTGCGGCCTCCCGCCGCGAGCGCCGCAAAGGAGCGCCGCAGCAGGTCGCGGTTTTCCCCGGTCCCCAGCATGTGGCAGATCGACGAGATCAGGACCAGGTCGTAACCACCGCCGAACTCGTCCTTGCGCAGGTCGCCCACGCGCGCGGTGACCCGGCCGCTCAGGCCCGCTTCCTCGATGTGCCGCCGCGCGATCCCGACTACGAGCTCCAGATCCACAATCTCCGCCCGCAGCTCCGGATTCGCCTGCGCGAAGGCAATCGAGTACGCGCCCGAGCCACCGCCCAGGTCGAGCATTCGCTTCACCCCCGCCGCGCCCAGCGCCCGCACGATCTGCGGCGTGCGCGCGCCCGCCCGGTAGTGCATCGAGGCGATGAAGGCCTCGGTGTCCTGGGCCCCGCGCGGCGCCAGCGCCTCCGGGAGCACCGCGGTGCCCGCGCGCACGCACTCGGTGAGCGTGCTCCAGCGTCGCCACCGGCTCACCTGGCTGATTATGGCCAGGCGCAGGTCCTCGGACGAGCCGCGAGTGAGGTATCGCGCGGCCGTCTCGGAGTTGCGGAACGTGCCCGCCTGCTTCTCGAGCAACCCCAGCGCGACCAGTGCGTTCATGAGCATTTCGGTCGAGCGCGGGTGAGCGCCGAGCCGGCGCGCCACCTCCTCCGCCGGCGCGCCCGCGCCCACAACGTTGAACAGATCCAGCTCGATCGCCGTCAGCAGGACACGGCTCTCCTGGAAGCCGTGGATGCGTTCCATCAGTTCTTCGAGTAGCATAGGACTCCTACGATGATCGCACGCCGCCGATGCGCAGCAGGCGCCCCGTAATCCGTCCGCGAGAACGCGCAGCGGGCACGAACTTAGCCCGACCTTCTCACACGCCTTCGGCTGCGGCTTGCGGGAGGCCGGCATCTTCTGCGTTGCGCTCGGGGTGAGTCCTCGATCCGTTACGGACCTGCGGGCTCACCCCGTCGCGCGCCTTG
>JBEKGT010000359.1:0-2569 GCA_050012655.1 Gemmatimonadales bacterium
CCGGCGCGTGGACGGGGTGATCGCCGGAAGCGCGGGCGCGGCCGAGGAGGCGCGGCGGCTGGGCTACCGCGGGCCGCTGGCGGTGATCCCGCAGCTCGGCGTCGAGGTGGCCGACGTCCCCGTCCGCGCAGCGGGGAGAGGCGGCCCACTGCGCGTGGCGTTCGCCGGCCGCCTCACGAGCGAGAAAGGGGTGGACGTGCTCCTGAGCGCCGTCGCCGGGATGGAGGCTCCCGCCCACCTGCGGATCCTCGGCGACGGGCCGGAGCGGGGCCGGCTCGAGCGGCTCACCCGCGAGCTGGGCGTGGCGGACCGGGTGCAGTTCCTCGGCGCCTGGCCGCACGAGCGGGTGGCGTCGCTGTGGCCGGAGACCGACGTCCTCGTCCTTCCCTCCCGCTCGACGCCGCGGTGGAAGGAACAACTGGGCCACGTGCTGATCGAGGCGATGGCCCACCGGGTCGCCGTGGTGGGCTCCACCTGCGGCGCGATCCCCGACGTGATCGGCGAGGCGGGGCTGGTGTTCCCCGAGGGGGAGAGCGCGGCGCTCGTGGCGCACCTGGACCTGTTGGCGCTGGACCCCGAGGCCCGGACGCGGTGCGCCACTGCCGGCCGCGAGCGGGTGACGGCGGAGTACACCAACGCGCGGATCGCCGCGCGCACCCGGGCCTTCCATGCCGAGGTCCTCGCCCGCCGATGAGAGACGTGCTGCTGGTCCCCGACCTCGCCCTCGAAGGGTGGCGGAGCATGGACCGCTACGCCGCCGCACTGGCGGGACGCATCGACGGCCTGACGGCGGCGAGCGAGGCGGAGCGGCTCGGCGGGCCGCGCTACCTGGCGCGATACGTTCGCTACCCCGTGGCGCTGCGGCACTACCGGCCTGCGGCCGTGCACATCGCCGACCACTCGTACGCGCACTGCCTGCGGGCCTTCCCCGGCATCGCGTCGGTGGTGACGCTCCACGACCTGTATCCCCTGGAGGTACTCGCGCGCAGTAGCGGCGGCCTCGGCACCGTATTACGGGACCGCCTCCTCCGTCGGGTCATCTCCTGGGTGCGGCGGGCCGATCGCTGGATCGCAGTCAGCCGCTTCACCGCCGGAGAGGGCGTCCGCCTCCTCGGCCTCCCAGCTGATCGCGTGCACGTGGTCTCGAACGGCGTAGACGAGGCCTTCGGCCGCCGCCCAGCCGAAGGGGAGGTCAGTCGGCGGCGCGAGGGCTGGCGCACGTCCACCCGTGCCGCGGGCGGCGCCCGGTTCGTCTTGCAGGTGGGCACGTGCGAGCCGCGCAAGAACGTGGAGACGGCGCTGCGCACAGTGGGGCTGCTGCGCGCAGGGGGCGTGGAGGCGATCCTGGTGCAAATCGGCGGGCGGTTCTCGCCGGCGCAGTACCGTGTCGCAGCGGTTGCGGGCGTGCAGGCGTACCTGGTGCAGGAGCCCTCCGTGGACGAGGCCGCCCTCATCGCGGCGTACCATGCGGCCGATGCGCTCATCCTCCCGTCGTGGTACGAGGGGTTCGGGCTGCCGGCGCTCGAGGCGGCGGCCGCGGGACTTCCCATGGTGACCAGCGGCGCAGGGGGCCTCCCGGAGGCGGCCGGGCCGGCGGCCCCGGTCGCCTCCGCGGGAGACGCCACGGCGTTCGCCGCCGCACTCGCACGGATACTCAGCGACGACGCCGTGCGCACCGCCCTCGCCGACGCCGGGAGGGCCCACGCCGCGCGGCACAGTTGGGACACGACAGCGCGACTCACTGCAGAGGTCTATGACGGACTTGTCACCACGGCCTGACGGCGGCGCCGCCGCCATCGGGGATTCGGCGCAGCGGCTGCCCGTCGCCTGCCTCCACATCTCGTCGGCGCTCGGCGGGACGGAGCGGGTGCTCCTCGACTTCCTGATGCGCGCGGAAGGCCTCGGCATCGCCCCGCTGCTCATCCTCCCCAAGAGCGGCCCGCTCGTCGCGGAGGCGGAGGCCGCGGGGGTCCCGGTCTGGATCGCGCCGGCACCGGAGACCTTCCTGGAGGCGTCGCAGCGCAAGGGCAACGCTCTCAGCGGGGCCGCGGCGTTCCTGGCGGGGCTCCGCGAGTGGGCGGCCGCGGTGCGCTCCGCGCTCGCGCGCGGGGCTGAGGGGCCGGGCGGCCGGCCGCGCGTGCTCTATACCAGCGGCTTCAAGGCGCACCTCGCGGGTACGCTCCTCAGGGGCTACCGCCGCGTCTGGCACGTGCACGAGTTCCCGCCCGAAGGCCTCGGCGCGGCGTGGCGGCTCGTGGCCCGCGCCCTCCCCGACGCGGTCATCGCGAACTCAGAGGCGGTCGGGCACGCGTGGGCGCGGCTCGGCGGTCCCGACGCGACGGTGGTGCTGAACGGCGTGGACCTGGAGCGCTTCCACCCGGCGCCGCGCACCTTCCGAATCCACGACCAGCTCGGCCTCGACCACGACGCGCGGCTGATCGGGATGCCGGCGGTGTTCGCGCGGTGGAAGGGGCACCTGCAGGTCGTCGAGGCGTTTGAGCGCATGGCGGGGAGCCGCGAGGACGTCCACCTCGTGCTGGTGGGTGGGCCGATCTACGACACCGTGGCC
>JBEKGT010000360.1:0-2546 GCA_050012655.1 Gemmatimonadales bacterium
CAACCAGGTCGGTGCACGCCTCCTCGCCCGCACCGCGCTAGCGCCCCTCGCGACCATCGCTGGCGCCCGCGGCGACGCCGCCGGAGCGGCCCAGCTCGCCGATGCCGCGCAACGGATGGCGAGCGCCATCCCCTACGCCAGCGGCGTGGCCGGCCTCGCCGTGGACCCGAAGGACCTCATCCAGTTCACCGGTGCGGTGCTGAGCCCCCGCGTCCCCGCCGGCTACCGCGTCGAGTGGATGGCCGAAGGGTGGGCGGGACTCTGCGCCAACCCCTGGGAGCTGCTCGCGGGGCCGAGCGCCGCGCGCTCCGCCGCCATCGTCGCCACGGCGGACCTGGCCATTGACGTGCCGCATGCGCACGACCTGGCCTTGAGCGCCGGCGGGCAGTGGTCTGCGCGGAAGGTCGAGGGCGCGAACGCGCTGGTGGCGTGGGTGAAGGACCGCTCACCGTGGGGATTGGTATCACGGATACGTGAGTGCGCTGGCGTGATTTGAGCGTGATGAGTGATGGGTGATGGGTAATGGGTGATGGGTGATAGGTAATGGGTGATGGGTGATAGGGGGCGCCGCCGACGTGAGCTTCCTCTCTGTTCTCGGAGTCATCCTCCTCCTCTGGGGATTCATCACCGTCGTGCGCCGGATCGCCGAGGACGAGGAGCAGCGGCGGTCGCGGGGGGGACCGGGCAGTTGGCGTACGCCCGGCGGCGAGGACTGGGACGCGACGCCGCCGCCGCGCGAGCGGACGGGGGAGACGGACCGTCGTACCGGCGGACCGTCGGACCGTGAGCCGCATTCGAGCGATGAGATAGACTACGAGGAACTCGAGCGCGCGGAGGACGAGGTGCGGGACCTCGGCGCCGAGGCGCGCCCCGAGGACGGCTTCGAGGGGGACGACTGGGGCCCCGGCGCCCCGCGGAAGCCCCCGCTCTTCTAGGACTCCTGCGGCACCGCCACTACCCGAGCTGCTCCACTCCCGTCGCGGTGACCCGCGCCTGGAGCAGCGGCAGCGGCTCCACCACGCCCTCGCCGATCTGGATGGCGGCGTCGAGCGCCCGCCGTCCCAGCGCGATCCCCGCCGGGTCCTGCGCGAAGATGGACGCCAGCGCCTCCGACGCGTGCACCTTCTGCCCGGGCCGCGCGGTGATCACGAACCCCACGGTCGGGTCCACTTCGTCCTCCGCCTTCGTCCGCCCGCCCCCCATCTCCACCACCGCGCGCCCGATGGTGCGCGGCTCCACCCGCAGCACCGTGCCCCCCTTCGGCGCGTAGTAGACCTCGACCTCCTTCGCCTGCGGCAGGACCGACGGGTCCTCGAGCACGGCGGGGTTCCCCCCTTGCGCCTCGACCATCTGCTGGAACTTCTCCGCCGCTTTCCCGCTCGCCAGCGCCTCCCGCACCCGCGTCTCCGCCGCCGCGCGATCGGCGCTCGCCGGTCCGCGGTGTGCGGTCCGCGGTGTGCGGTCCGTGGTGACCGGTCCACGGTGGGGGGTGTGCGGTCCGCGCTGCGCGGCGCGCGGCGCATGGCTCGCCTGCGCGCCCAGCAGCAGCATCTCGACGCCGAGCGCGATCGTCTCGTCCCGCAGGTCCTCCGGCCCCTCGCCGCGGAGGGCCATGATGGCCTCCTCCGTCTCGAGGGCGTTACCGCAGGCGCGGCCCAGCGGCCGGTCCATCGCGGTGAGGAGCGCCACCGTCGGGCAGCCGCGGTCCTCGCCGAGGGCGATCATCGTCTGCGCCAGCTCCAGCGACTTCGCCGCGTCGGCGATGAAGGCGCCGCTCCCCTGCTTCACGTCGAGCACCAGGCCGTCGAGCCCCTCGGCCAGCTTCTTCGACATGATCGAGCAGGCGATGAGGGGGATGCACTCCACCGTGGCGGTGACGTCCCGCATCGCGTAGAGGCGCTTGTCCACCGGGGCAATCTCCGGCGTCTGGCCGATCATCGCGACGCCGATGCGGGCGATCTGCGCCAGCGTCTCGTCGAAGGAGAGCGCCGTCCGGAAGCCGGGGATGCTCTCCAGCTTGTCGAGGGTGCCGCCGGTGTGGCCGAGGCCGCGGCCCGACATCATCGGCACGGCAAGGCCGCAGGCGGCGGCGAGGGGCGCGAGGACGAGCGAGACCTTGTCGCCGACGCCCCCCGTCGAGTGCTTGTCCACCACCGGGAGGCCGAGCCCCGCGAAGTCGAGGCGCCGCCCCGAGGCGACCATCGCGTCGAGGAGGGCCGCGATCTCGGGGCGCGTCATCCCGCGGAGGAAGACCGCCATCAGGAGCGCGGCCATCTGATAGTCCGGCACCGTGCCGGCCTGGTAGGCGGCGATCAGCTCGCCCCACTCCCCGGGGGTGAGCGCCCCGCCGTCGCGCTTGCGTTCGATGAGGCCGGGGACGAACATTATGCCCACCCCTTCCGTCCGGAGTCCGCCTGATGCGCGCGTTCCTGCTCGCCGCCACCGCAGTCGCCGTGTGCGCCACCGGCTCCGCCGCGCAGGACGTCGCCGCCCATCTCGCCGCGGGAGACGCCGCGCGGTGCGAGCGGAACGGCCCTCAGGCGTTG
>JBEKGT010000361.1:0-2538 GCA_050012655.1 Gemmatimonadales bacterium
CGTGGCAGCTGGCGCACGCGAAGGTGCGATGCCCGCCGTGGAGCGAGTCGGCGGAGCGCACGGCGAGGACGGTCGTGTCGCGGTGGCAGCCGCGGCAGTTGTCCACCTGCGCGGAGTTCCCCTCGACCACCTGGTAGTGGCAGCGGGTGCAGGGGACCTTCTCGTCGTCGAGCTGGGCGTGGGAGATCGGCACCCCCTGGCTGGTGCTGGGGGTGTGGCGCGGATGGGCGTGGCACGACCGGCAATCGGGCTGGCGCCCTCGCGACTCCGCGAGGTCCTTCACGTGGCACAGGGCGCACGCGGTGGTGTCGGTGACGATGCGCGCGCTCCCGGGGCGATGGGTATGGCACGACGCGCAGGGGATGCCGGCCGCCGCGCCGGCGGCGTGCCCGGCGTGGCGGAAGGTGACCGTCCGCACCCGCGCCGAATCCCGGCCCCCGCCGGGATGGCACCCCGCGCTGGTACAGCCCGCGTCGGGCACGGGCCCCCGGCCGGAGTCGGCCGCGAGGCCCCGGTGGCAGCCGACGCAGGCCACCTTCGCGTGCGGGTCCGCCGCCACCTCCGGCCTCCGGCCGCACGCGGCGAGGAGCGCCGCCGCGGCGAGGAGGAGGGGCGCGGTCCGCCACCTCAGCACAGCGACCCCCACAGGATGAGGCCGATCAGGACCAGCCCCCAGCCGAGCAGCAGCAGCCCGACGAACGCACCCATGAAGTTCATCCACGCGGGAGGCGGCGGCGCCGGCTTGTCGGCGATCGCCTTCACGCTCACCGGCTCGCTGCGCACCCGCTCGGCGATCGGCTCCGCCATCAGCGGATGCTCCTCGAGCATGTACTCGAGGGAGGCGCGCCCCGTGAACATCACCGCGTCGAGCGGCCACTTCTCCGGCCGCAGATGCACGTTGAAGAAGTGGATCGTGAAGATGAACGCCGTCGCGATCATCGCCTCCCACGAGTGGATGATGATCGCCACGTTGAAGAGAATGCCCGGGAAGATCCGCCCGAAGAACTCGGGGAACCAGAGCATCAGCCCGGTGAAGCCGATGGCGAAGACGCCCCACGCCTCCGCGAAGTAGTCGAACTTCTCCATGTAGCTGAACCGCGCGAACCGCGGATGCGGGCCGCCGCGGAAGAAGTAGCGCATCATCGCGATGACGTCGCGGACGTCCTGCCACCGGGGGAGGATCGAGTTCGGGCCGAAGAGGAGGTCCTTCTTGTCCGGCGTGCGCGCCAGCCGGCCCGCCATGTAGATCACGTACATCACGAAGTAGCCGAACATCACCAGGCCGGTGTACCGGTGGATCCGCCCGGCCAGCTCCGCCCCGCCCAGGAGCGACATGAGCCCGGGCGCCCACGCCGCGCAGCTGAACCGCAGCGGCAGGCCTGTCGTCACCAGCAGGAAGAAGGTCACCACGATGAGGGCGTGGATGACGCGGAACATCACGTTGAACCGCCACACGTACGGCGCGCCGCCGCGCAGGGCCGAGTCCATCGGTACGCGGTCGCCGTGGGCCAGCGCGGCCGCCCGGCGCTTCCGGCGCTCCTGCCAGTTGCGCGCGAACCAGATCGCCGCGTGCGCGCCCCACACCACCATCGTCCCGAAGAGGATGCTGTTCATGATCAGCCAGACCCAGAACAGCAGCGGATTGGTGGCGCGGTTCTTCGGGTTGGCGTGCGGGAGGTAGCCCGCGAACCGGCCGCCGGCCTCGGTGTGGCACTTGCGGCAGGTCACGAGCCGGTTGGCCGGCGCGACCGACGAGAGCGGATCGCTCGCGGGCCGGACGTCGTGCGGGGTGTGGCAGTCCTCGCACTTCGCCGCCGCCTTGGAGCCGACGGTGGTCGCCTGCCCGTGGTAGCTGTCCTTGAAGGTGCTGCCGTACTGCGGATGGCACGCGCTGCAGTTGGTCACGACGGCGCGCCGCCAGGCCGGGTCGTGCGCGCGCCGGATGCCGTGCACGCCGTGGCAGGAGACGCAGGTGGCGGCCGCCTGCGCGGGCGGCAACTGCGCGCGCGCCTGGCGGGTCGCGGTGGTCCCGTGGAGGTCGCGCCAGTAGCTCCGCCCCTCGGCCACGTGGCACGCGCTGCAGCGGCGCGCGAGGCCCACGTCGATGCCGTGGGTGGCGGGGTCCGGCACCGGGTGGATGTCGTGCTCGCCGTGGCAGCGGGTGCACGCCACCGAATCCACGTGCACGTCCTGCATCTCGCGGCGCACCGCCTCCGGGTGGCAGCTGGTGCACGCGGCCCGCATCGCGGCCCGCCCCTCGGCGGTGCGCAGGAACCCGGCGATGGGCGGGCGGTGCGAGCCATGACAGTCCTGGCAGCGCGCCCGCGGCCCACTCCCCCCGCGCGGCCCGTGCACGCTGAGCCGCCACAGAGTGTCTTGCGCCACGTGGCAGCGGGCGCAGTTCACCAGCCGCGCCGTGCCGGGGGCGTGCGGGAACGCCCCGGCCTCGGTGTGGCACCCCACGCACGGCACGGCGAGGTGCTTGTCCCGCGCGAGGGCGCTGCGCACCACGACCAGGGAGTCGCCGACTTGCGCGCC
>JBEKGT010000362.1:0-2524 GCA_050012655.1 Gemmatimonadales bacterium
GATGTAGGGCGGATTGGCCGCCACCACGTCCACCGTCGAACCGCCGAGCGGCGCGAGGAGATCGCCCTGCACGCACCGGACCCGCGGCGCCAGCGCGAGCCGCTCCACGTTGGCGTGCGTCACTTCCAGCGCCGCCGCCGAGCGGTCGAGCGCGACGACCCGTGCGAACGGCCCTTCGAGCGCCAGCGCCACCGCCACGGCGCCGGACCCGGTCCCGACATCCACCGCGACCAGGTCCCTCCGAGCGCGTCCGTCCGCCCACCCCAGCACGACCTCGACCAGCCCTTCCGTCTCGGGGCGCGGGATGAGCACCCGCTCGTCCACCCGCAGCCACTGGCCGCGGAAGTTCGCCCACCCGGTGGCGTACGCCTGCGGCTCGCCGCTCGCCCGTCGCGCCACAGCCTGCGCCAGGAAGGCCAGTCCCTCCCCCGACAGGGGCCGCTCCCGCTCCGCCCAGGCCGCGCTGGTGGCGCCGTGGACGAGGGCCGCGTAGAGCTCGTCCACCTCGCGCCGCGGCTCCCTCACTCCCGCCGCTTCCAGTGCCGCTGAGGCCTGCCGGAGTGCGGCGCCGACGGTGGTCACGCTCCCCGTCTCCAGTCCCCCATCACCTATCACCCATCACCTAGCGCCCATCACTCATCACCTATCACCTATCACGCTTCACTCTCCGCAGCTTCCTCCTGCCGCTGGCTGCGCAGCGCCTTGATCACCTCGTCCAGCTCCCCGTCCAGCACGTCCCGGAGGTTGTGCACCGACAGGCCGATGCGGTGGTCGGTGACGCGGCTCTGCGGGAAGTTGTAGGTCCGGATCTTCGCCGAGCGGTCGCCCGTCCCCACCATCGCCTTACGGTCCCGCGCGCGCGCCGCCTCCTGCTCGGAGACCATCTTGTCGAGGAGCCGCGAGCGCAGCACCTCCATCGCCTTGATCTTGTTCTGCAGCTGGCTCTTCTGATCCTGGCAGGTGACGACGAGGCCAGTGGGGAGGTGGGTGATCCGCACCGCGCTGTCGGTGGTGTTGACGCTCTGCCCGCCGGGGCCCTGGGAGCGGTACACGTCCACCCGGATGTCCTTCTCTTCGACGGTGACGTCCACCTCCGCCGCCTCGGGGAGCACGGCCACGGTCGCGGCGGAAGTGTGGATCCTCCCCGCCGACTCGGTGACCGGGACCCGCTGGACCCGGTGGACCCCCGCCTCACTCCGCAGCGCACCGAACGCCCCGGGGCCGCGGACGGCGAAGATCGCCTCCTTGAGGCCTCCGAGGGTGCCCTCGGAGAGGGAGATGATCTCGGTCTTGAGCCCGCGCCGCTCCGCGAACCGGGTGTACATCCGGAAGACCTGGGAGGCGAAGAGCGCTGCCTCGTCCCCGCCGGTGCCGGCGCGGACCTCGACGATGGCGTCGCGGTCGTCGAGGGGGTCTCGGGGGGTGAGCAGCTCGGTGAGCTGGCCCTCGAGCGCCGCCACCTCGGGCTCGAGCGCCGCGATCTCGTCCCGGGCGAGGCCGGCGAGGTCACCGTCCCCCGACGCCACCAGCTCCCGCGCGGCCGCGAGGTCGTCCTGCGCTTTCAAAAAGCGCCGCCCCGAGCGCACGATCGGCTCGAGGCGGGCGTGTTCGCGACCGAGGGCACGGAACCTGGCGGGATCGCGCGCGGCTTCGGGCGCCGACAGCTCGGCGGCCACTTGGTCCGCGCGCTGCAGCGCGGCCGCGAGGCGCCTTACCAGCAGATCAGGCCTCGGCTCCCTTGTACTTGGCACGGAACCGCTCGACCCGTCCCGCCGTGTCCACCAGCTTCTGCTTGCCGGTGAAGAACGGGTGGCACTGGTTGCAGATGTCCACGTGGATGGCGGGGATCGTGGACCGGGTCTTCCAGGTGTTGCCGCAGGCGCACTGCACCGTGATGGTGCGGTACTGCGGATGGATGCCGGCTTTCACAGCGTCACAACTCCAAGTCGCTGAAGGTGATGGACAGTGACTCAATATAATCGCGGGGGCAACCCGCGGACAACCGCCCCGCGCGGGGCGATTTGACACTGCTCCGGCCGCGCGGTAAACTACGCCGACTCGGTAACTTAGCCGGACTACTACCAGGCCCTATGTCCACCGTCGACGACCTGAAGCGGGTCCCCCTCTTCAGCGACCTCTCCGAAGCGGAGCTCGCGCGCTTCGCCGAAGTCGCGCGGGAGCGGGAGTATCCCAAGAACAGCGTCATCCTGTTCGAGGACGACCCGGGCGATGCGCTCTACATCGTCTCCGGTGGCCAGGTGAAGGTCGTCCTGATCGGCGAGGACGGGCGCGAGGTCATCCTCTCGGTGCTGAGCGACGGGGACTTCTTCGGCGAGATGTCGCTCATTGACGACGAGCCGCGCAGCGCGCACGTCATCGCGATGCGGGACTCTTCGCTCCTGGTGCTCCGCCGCGACGACTTCCAGCAGCAGATCCAGCAGCACCCGTCCGTCGCGCTCAAGGTGCTCAAGGTGTTGGTACAGCGGCTGCGCCGCGCCGACGCCAAGATCGGCGGTCTGGTGCT
>JBEKGT010000363.1:0-2929 GCA_050012655.1 Gemmatimonadales bacterium
GCTCCCGAGCCGGCCGCGAGCCCCGGGACCGCCGCACAGAGCAGGTCCATCGCGCCCCCCGCCGCGAGGATCGCGAGCGCCGGCACGCCGACCGCGATGTAGCGGTTGGCGTAGCGGAACCACTCCCACGCGTCGCCACCGACGTACACCGAGTACGCGAGCTGGGAGAGAGCGATGGTGGCGAGGAGGGCGAGGCGCCGTTCCCGGAGCCGCACTCCCACGATGGCGAAGAGGACGAGGGGCCAGAGGTGCCACTGCACGTCGTCGCGCAGGGCCCAGAGGCCGCGGGCCACGCGCTCGAGCAGGGGCGCGCCCGTCATCTTGAGGAAGTAGGTGTTGGGGAGAGCGTCGCCGAAGTAGGCGAGGCGGAAGGCCGTCTGCCCCGCGACGGAGAGCATGAGCGCTCCGCCGATGAGCGCGGCGGTGCGGAGCCGCTTCCCGCGCTCCACGCCGAGCGCCGCGAAGAGGAGGATGATGCCGGCCGGCACCGCGCCGTCGGGGCGGAGCACCGCGGCGTACGCTGCGCAGGCGAGCGCGCCGACCTCCATCCCGCGCAGCGACCAGAAGGCGAGGGGGTAGTAGAGCCCCGTGACCGCGGCGGCGATCTCGGCGCGCTCCCCCGCGTCGGCGAAGGTCTCGCGGGCGATGCGCCACACCACCCCCATCAGCACGAGGAGGAGCACGGCGCTGGTGAGGGAGACGAGAAGCGAGACCTTCGCCTCCGAGACGCCGGTCCGGTGCAGGATCGCCATCCACAGCGTCCAGAGGGGGTTGGTGAATCCCTCGACGGGGGCGTCGCCGGGGTTGAAGACGAGCCCGCGCCCCTCGGCGAGGTTCCGGGCGTAGCGCATCGAGACCATGGCGTCGTCGAAGAGCGTGAAGTGGGTCACGCCGTCCACGACGAAGCGGGCGCGGAAGATGAAGGTGACGTAGAACCCGGCGGCGAGGGCGAGCCAGGCGGCCAGCGGGAGAGGGATGAGGCGGCCGAAGGCTCGCGAGCCGGGCCCGGCGCGCTCCGGCAATCCGTGCACCGTGTCGGGGATGATCATCGCGAGAGAATCCTATGCCCGGCGCCCTGCCGGAGCGAGGGGCGGGGGGCCGGGGGCGGCGGCCGGCGCATGCGCGGTGGGGTGCTGCGTCGCGGAGGCGGCGGCGCTCGCCGGTCGGACGGCTCGCTCCGCTCGCACGGCGCCCGGCTTCGCGCCGCCGCCCCCGCTCCTCGCGCCCTCCTCGGCTGGCCGCGGGAGAAGTGCGCCCGGTCTCCACTGTGGCCGGAAACACGAAGGCCGGGGATTGACCCCCGGCCCTCCTGGCGCCGCGAAACTGGCTGCGCTGCGACCTCGCACGCCTGTTCAGCTTATGCTCGGCACCAACGCCGAGTCAAGAGCGAGGAATTGCGGCGGGTGCCGGCGGTGGGATTCGAACCCACACGGGCTTCCGCCCAGCGACGTGCGAGATCGCAGCGTCTACCAGTTCCGCCACGCCGGCACCGCTTCGAATCCGGAACCTGGCAGGCCTGACGGCCGAGACGAGGGCCGCGCACATGCTTCCGCGCCGTGGTCCCAGGATACGAGGTCGGAGCTGCGCGGTGACTTCGGAACCACGCGAGGAGTGGCATTCAGTCGCGATGAGCTGCCGCAGTCGGCTGGCGACGCCCAACTTCGGCGCGGCGGCCGGCGAGCGAGGCGGGTGCGCCGCGCGCAGGGCGGGCGCCGTGCGACCACAGGGAGCCGTCCGACCGCCCGAGCGACGCCGCGCCCGCCTCGCGAGCGCTCCGCTGCCGCCGGCGCGCTTCCCGCGGCGCGGGCGCACGAGCCCTGCGGACGGGCTCGCGCTCTATGTCGCGGGAGCAGCCTCGCCGGCCAGCTCCGCCATCGTCTCCTTGAGCAGCTCATCCCAGGAGCGCTGGGGGAAGTCGAACGTGGCGGCGAAGCGCGAGGAGTCGAGCACGGAGAAGGCGGGGCGGCGCGCCGGCGTCGGGAAGTCGGCGGTGCGGATCGGGGCCACGCGCTTGCAGCGCCGCTTCGGCCGCTGGTCGAAGAGCAGGATGCGCCGCGCGAAGCCGCACCAGCTCGTCTGGCCGCCGGCGGTGCAATGGTACAGGCCGCAGTGCTCCGCGTCGGGCGACATATTGATGACCTTCAATGTGGCCTCGGCGAGGTAGCGAGCGGTCGTCGGCGCGCCGACCTGGTCGTCCACGACCCGCACCTCGCTCCGCTCCATGAAGAGGCGCAGCATCGTGAGGAGGAAGTTGTTCCCCCTCGGGCCGTACACCCAGCCGGTGCGGAGGATGACGCTCCGGCCGCCGGCCGCGAGCACCCGCTCCTCCCCCTCGAGCTTGGTCCGCCCGTAGACGCCGAGGGGAGCCGGTGGGTCGGCCTCCACGTATGGCCTGCGCTTCGTGCCGTCGAAGACGTAGTCGGTCGAGTAGTGGATGAAGAGGGCGCCAAGGCGCGCGGCCTCCTCCGCGAGCGCGCCGGGGCCGACGGCGTTCACCGCATGGGCGATGTCCCGCTCCCCCTCCTCCTCCGCGCGGTCCACGGCCGTGTAAGCGGCGGCGTTCACGATGACCTCGGGCCGGGCGTTCTGCACCGCCATCCGCAGGCCGTTCTCATCGCGGAAGTCTACGTCGCCTTCCGCCGGGGCGGTCACTTCACCGCTGCCCCCGAGGAGGTGCAACACCTCGCCGCCGACCTGCCCCGCACGGCCGAAGAGGAGGACGCGGGGAGCCACGCTCACGCCAGGCCCAATCGCTCGCCGCGATACGCCCCCGACTGGACCCGCTCTACCCAGGTGCGGTTGGCGAGGTACCACGCCACCGTCTCGCGCAGCCCCGACTCGAAGGTGTGGGACGGCTTCCACCCCAGCTCCGAGCGCAGCTTGGTGGAATCAATGGCGTAGCGCTGGTCGTGCCCCGGCAGGTCGGTGA
>JBEKGT010000364.1:0-2505 GCA_050012655.1 Gemmatimonadales bacterium
GAGCGCCGGCGGCGCGCCGTGCCAGTCGGAGCCGCCGGAGAAGCAGAGCCCCGCCTCCCGCGCCGCCTGCTCCAGCGCGAGCGACGACGCCGGCTCGACGCGCGGGCGGATCGTCTCGACGCCGTCGAGCCCCAGCGCGCGGGCCGCCGCGAACCGGCGCGCATCGTCGAGTGCGGGGTGCGCCCAGACGCTGAGACCCCCGGCGGCGTGCACCGCCGCGATCCCCTCCTCCAGGCCGGGGCCCCGGCTCGGCACCCACGCCGGGCCGCCGTCGGCGAGGAAGCGCGTGAACGCGTCCTGGAAGTTCACCACCGTCCCCCGCTTCACCAGCGCGCGGGCGAGATGCGGGCGGCCGACGGCGGCGCAGTCGGCCGGGACCTCGACGTCCTCCACGTGGATGCGGATGCCAAGCCGGTTGAGCCGCTCGATCATCGCCGCGAGCCGCTCGCGGCGCAGCGCCGCGCCCCGCACCGCGAACGCCGCAATGGCCGGATGCGCCGGTGCGATGCCGTAGCCGAGGAGGTGCACCTCGGCGCCGTCGAGGGAGCAGGTGAGCTCCGCGCCCGCCACCACCTGCGGACCGCCCGCCGCCGCGGCCGCCGCACGCGCCGCTTCCACACCGGCGGCCGTGTCGTGGTCGGTCACCGCGACGACATCGAGGCCGCCGGCGTTCGCGGCGGCTATGAGCTCGCCCGGCGTCAGGGTACCGTCGGAGCAGGTGGTGTGGGTGTGGAGATCGAGGCGCATCGTCGGGTCACCGTCCCGGCCGCCAACCTAGGCCCGCGCGCGGCGCCGGGCAACTCCCGCTGTTGACAGGCCCGCCGGGCGCTCTAAGGTTGTGCTGTGCTCGCCGACGCCGACTTGATGGCCACGTCCCGGCCCCGGAACCCCCGCAGTCTCCGCCAGGAGTACGACGAGTTCATCGAGCAGCGGATCGAGGAGTACAAGGACACGCTGCCGCGGGACGAGCTGCTCGAGATCGGCGACGAGGCGATGGCCGAGCTGCAGAAGATGCAGCAGTTCCAGCTCACCGAGCTGGTCCTCACCGAACAGGTGGACGCCATCATCCGGCGGCGCCTCAAGCTCCCCTCCTTCCGCCGCTGGCGTGAACGGCACCTCCCGCTGCGGCTCGCGCAGAAGGAGGCGTCGCACTGGGGCCTCGCCCCCACCGAGCCGATCGTCGCCCTCGGCGACCGCGTCGGCGACGGCGACGGCGTCCTGGTCGTCGGTGCGGGCGACGGCGCAGCGGCCCTCTTCCTCGCGGCCCGCGGCGCTCGCGTCACCGTCGTGGACCCGGACATCGCCGCCATCGAGGGCCTCGAGACCCGCGCCGCCGCCGAAGCCCTGGGCCGCCGGATCGACTGCTTCGTCGAACCCCTCGCCGCGTGGAGCCCCCGCGGCGGCTGCACCGCGGCCGTCATCGAGCCCGGCGCTCTCGCCGACCTCACCACTGCCGAGCGCGTTGCGCTCGTCGGCCGCCTGCAGTCCGCCACCGAGCCCACAGGCCGCCACGTCATCATGCCCAGCGTCGCCGCGCCCGGCGGACGCACCCCCGCCCTCTCGAGCGACGCCTTCCGCATTCTCTACAACGAGTGGTTCGTCCCGCGCCCCCCCTCCGGCGCCGGCCGCCGTGCGAGGAACGTCGGGTTCCTCGCACAGCGCCCCGAGCCGCGTCAAATCGAAACACCACTGTCTGTGTCCGAATGACACGCCTAGCTTGGTCTTATAGCGCGCGCTAACCTGTAACTAATTACCATATAATCACTTATGTTTCCTGTCCCATGGGCACGGACCGTGCCTATGGACGGGGGCAGAAGCCCTGCGTGCGCGCGGTCGGTTGGCTTCGCGAGGGGCGACACATGACGACGGCGACATTGGAGCTGACGATGGAACCCATGGGTCTGGTGGTACAGGACGGCGGCGAAGAGCATCGGCATCCGCGGATCATCGCCTACTTCTGGGCGGCGGAAGAGGAAACCGATGAGGAAGAGCGCCACTAGACCGCATCGCGGCTGCGAACGGCGAGGGCCCGGGTGACGTCACCCGGGCCCTTTTCGTTGCGCCGCGGCGGCGTGCCCGCCACTAGAGGCCGAGCTCCGCGCGGGCCTCCGCCGGCAGCCAGCGCCGCACCCGCGCCATGGGCACGGCGAAGCCGAGGATCGGGCCGTCGCTCAGGCCGCCGTAGTGGATGGCGATGACCTGCCCCTCGGCGTTGAAGATCGGGCTCCCCGACGAGCCGCGCACCGTGATGCCGCCGAACTGGATCCACTGCGGCGTGGCCTTGGCGATGATGCCGGCGAACATCGTGGTCCGCACGTAACCGGAGGTGTCGAACGCCAGCTCGGAGCCGCGGGGGAAGCCGATGAGCGCCGCGGGCGAGCCCTGCGCGGCGCCCCGCCCCTGCCAGTCGATGTCTCGCACCGCCGGGCCACGGTAGCCGCGGACGCGGAGGACGGCGACGTCCTGGTCGGCGATATCGCTCACGGACACGACGTCGGCCGCCTG
>JBEKGT010000365.1:0-2456 GCA_050012655.1 Gemmatimonadales bacterium
GGCACACGGGCCGCGACACCTTCGACAAGATCAACTTCGACGACGTGAAGACCAACGCCACGGTCGTCGCGATGCTCGCGTACCTCGCTTCCGAGGACTCGGAGCAGGTCTCCCGGGTGCGGCGCAGCGTCCTGCCGCAGGGCCGGAACGGCCAGCCCGGCGCCTGGCCCGAGTGCGCGCAGCCGATGCGCACCCAGCCGCCGGTTCAGTGACCCAGCGCTGACCGGCCGCGAGGCCGACCACGGCACGCAGACGGGGAGCGGACCATCGCTCCCCGTCGCGCGTCCGGGCCCCCCGCCACTCAGCGCGGGGCGGGCGGCTTCGCTTCGCGCGCCTGCGGCGTCTCCGCGGCGATCCGCCGCATCACCTCGGCGAATCGCTTGGGCTCCTCGAGGAAGGGGAAGTGCGCCGAGCGCTCGAACCAGAAGAACCCCTTCTTCGGCGCCTCGAGGCGCTCGTAGTACCGCTCCGCCAGCTCCGAAGGCGTAGTCTCGTCCCACTGGCCGGCGATGATGTAGACGGGCACGCCGACCGACGTCACGTCCACGCCCAGCGTGTCGGCGGGCACGTCGTACGTCATGTTCCGCGCGTACAGCCGGAGCCCTTTCGGGATCCTCAGCACGTCGCCGAGGGTGTATTCCGGCGCCTGGAGGCCGAGGCGCATCAGCGGCCACCAACTGGTGGCGTCGTGCACCTCGCCGCCGAACCGGAAGACCCACTTCTCGACGACGCTCCGCCCCCCGGCGTCCAGCTCCCGCACCGCCTCCGGCACGCCGCGGCGCGCCGCCTCGCGGCGGATGAACTCGGCCTGCAGGCGTGCCGACGCGGTATCCCCATGGCCGGGGCCCGTCATCTGCCCCACGCCGACGTACGCGCGGAAGAGGTCGGGGCGCTCGCGCACCGCCAGCATGCCGAGGTAAGTGCCCCACGAGTGGCCGACGAGGAAGATCCGGTCCTGCGCGAAGCGGCCGCGGAGGATATTCGTCAGCTCGTAGGTGTCGTCGAGGAGGCGGCGCACGGTCAGGTACCGCGGGGGGATGTCGCCGAAGTACGACTTCCCCGCCCCGCGCCGGTCCCACTGCACCACGGTGAAGTCATCCTCCAGGGGGCGCTGCCAGGCGTGCGCGAGGTACATCGCCGGCATGCCGGGCCCGCCGTGGAGGAAGAGGAGCACGGGGTTCTTGGTGGAGCGCCCGCGGATCAGCACCGACTGCGGAACGCCGCCGAGCTGCATCCGCTCGAGCGAGGCGACGCTCCCCGGCACCACCACGCCGTTCGCGTCCACGATGGGCGGCGTGCGGCCGTGCGTCACCAGGTGCCACGCGACGAGCCCGAGGAACGCCACGAGGCAGAGGCCGAGGGCGGCGAGCACGCCCTTGAGCGCTCGCCACGCCACGCACCGCACGCCAGCGGCGAACGTCACGGATCCGCCCGGACGATGGCGGTCGCATGCGCCGCCAGCGCGACCGGCCCCGCGAGCGGCGCCCCGGCCGCTTCCGCGCTGTCGCTGAGCCGGAGCCGCACGCGCTCGCCACGACGCCAGGCGAAGCGCACCTCGCGCTCCTCGCCGGACGGGTTGGAGAGGGCGATCAGCCAGCCGTGACCGTCAGAGGTGGGGCGCACCGACGTCGCCACGACGGGCTCCGGCACGCCTGCCCCGGCTGCCGCTGCCGCGGAGGACGCGAGGGTGAACAGCGGCGCCGGGACCGCCGGGCCGCGCGCAGGCGCGACGACCAGCGGCGAGCGCCGTTCGGCCCCGAAGCGCACCGCGTCATCGGGTCGGAAGGGCCCGTGCGGGCGCAGCGCGTAGACGAAGCCCGCCGGCCCACCCTGATCCGCCTTGAAATTGGTGTGCCAGTAGTTGTTCATCGCGTACGAGAGCAGCGTCTCGGTCCGGGGGATGGACCGCATCCACGGCAGCTCGGCGAAGATACCGCCGACCTCCACGAGCGGCGCACTGGGTGTCGCCCAGGTGACGCCGAGGGAGTCGTTCGACACATCTGCCCAGCTCTGGACGTCCACGAAGTTCCGCGCCGAGCCACGAAGCTGCTCGCTGTCGGGACGCACGATCCCGGACGCCACGTCGAAGTGCACCTCGCCGCCGGGCACGAGGAACGGGAAGGCGAAGTGCACCGCCTCCTTTTCCCGTACCGACAGCTTATCCACCACGGCGGTGAGGTCCACGCGGTCGACCCCCTGCACCACGCCGACCTCGCGCAGCAGCGCCCGCGCCCCGGGCGCGGTGGCCCAGACCGCGAGGGAGGCCACGAGGGGGCCCGTCTCGCGCACCTCCACGCGCACGCCCGAGACGCCCGTCGCGCGCGCGGAGTCGGTGCCGGCTACGTAGAGGTACTCGCCAAGGCCGTGGCGGGCGCTCCGGTCCACCAGCTCTGCGCCGCGCGGCTTCCACACCACGCTGGCGAGTGCGCCCGTCAGGGTGTCCACGGCCACCCGCA
>JBEKGT010000366.1:0-2415 GCA_050012655.1 Gemmatimonadales bacterium
GCGAGCCGGGGGCCAGGACCACGAACTCGCCGGTGATCCCCGCCTCCTCGAGCAGCGCCTTCACCGCAGCCTTCTCGGTGGGGCCGGGGAACACCTCGGGCTCCCGCCGGTCGGGCGCGCCGTCGGCGAGGTGCAGGAGCCGCTCCACCTGGTGCGGCTCGCCACGGGCGGCGACGGCGTGGGTGTAGAGGAACGCCCCCGGCGCGTCGCGCAGGCCGATCCGCCGCGGGATGCGGGCCAGGAACGCGAGCAGCGCCGAGCGCGTGCTCGCCTGGGCGTGGTACGAGACCTCGTAGCCGCGGGCGCGGAGCAGCCGGACCATCTGCCACATCCCCCGCACGCCGCGGTCCTTCCCCTTCTTGTCGAACAGGATCACGTCGCGGATGTGCGGGTTGTTGGCGAGGACCGACGCGGCGGCCGGGACCACCACCACGTCCACCGGCGTCTTGAGCCGCTCCGCGGCGCGGCGGATGAGGGGCGTGGTGAGGATGACGTCCCCGGGGAAAGCGGTCTGGATCACCACGCCCTTGGCGGGGGGACGCGGCGCGAGCTCCGCGAACCCGGTCGTCGGTCGGCGCCCCGGCGGGACGGCGGTCATTCCACCTTCAGCACGGCGAGGAACGCCTCCTGCGGGATCTCCACCGTGCCGACCTGCTTCATCCGCTTCTTCCCCTCCTTCTGCTTCTCAAGGAGCTTGCGCTTGCGCGTGACGTCGCCGCCGTAGCACTTCGCCGTCACGTTCTTGCGCAGCGGCCGCACCGTCTCCCGCGAGATCACCTTCGTCCCGATGGCCGCCTGGATCACCACCTCGAAGAGCTGCCGCGGGATCAGCTCGCGCAGCTTCGACGCGAGCTTGCGGCCCCATTCGTACGCCTTGTCCCGGTGGATGATCACGCTGAAGGCGTCCACCGCGTCCCCGTTGATCAGCATGTCCAGCTTCACCAGGTCGCTGGGCTTGTATCCCGCGAACTCGTAGTCGAGCGTGGCGTAGCCGCGGGAGAGGGTCTTCAGCTTGTCGTAGAAATCGAGGATGATCTCCGCCAGCGGGAACTCCCAGTCGAACTCGACCCGCGTCGGATCGAGGTATTTCATCCCCAGGTACGCGCCGCGGCGCTCCTGCCCGAGCTTCATCAGCCCGCCGATGTAGTCCGCCGGCGCGAGGATGCGGGCCTTCACGTACGGCTCCTCGATGCGGTCCACCTCGGAGCCGGTCGGCATCTTGCTCGGGTTCTCGACCACCGCCTTCGTGCCGTTGGTGAGGTACACGTCATACTCCACGTTCGGCACGGTGGTGACGAGGTCGAGTCCGAACTCCCGCTCGAGCCGCTCCTGCACGATCTCCATGTGCAGCAGCCCGAGGAACCCGCACCGGAACCCGAAACCGAGCGCCACCGAGCTCTCCGGCTCGTAGTGCAGGGCCGCGTCGTTCAGCTGCAGCTTCGCCAGCGCGTCCCGCAGGTCCTCATATTGCTCCGTCGCCGTCGGGTAGAGCCCGGCGAAGACCATGGACTTGAGCTCGCGGTAGCCGGGGAGGGGCGTCTCGGCGTGGCGCTCCACGTCGAAGACGGTGTCGCCCACCCGCGTGTCCTTCACCTCGCGGAAGTTGGCGGCCACATACCCCACCTCGCCGGCCGTGAGCTGGGAGGTGCGGTGCTGCCCGAGCTGCAGGTACCCGACCTCCGCGACCTCGTGCTCCCCCTCGCGCGAGCCGAGGGCGATGCGCATCCCCGGGCGGATGGTGCCGTCCACCACCCGGATGGAGGGGATCGCGCCCCGGTAGCGGTCGTAGTAGGAGTCGAAGATGAGCGCGCGCAGCGGCGCTGCGGGGTCGCCCCCGGGAGGCGGCACCCGGCGCACGATCTCCTCCAGCAGCGCGGGGACCCCCGTCCCCTCCTTGGCCGACACGAGGAGGATCTCGTCGGGGTCCGCGCCGATGAGCTCGTGGATCTCGGCCTTCCGCTTCGCCGGCTCCGCGGAGGGGAGGTCG
Organism: Gemmatimonadales bacterium; assembly: GCA_050012655.1. Lineage (GTDB taxonomy): Bacteria > Gemmatimonadota > Gemmatimonadetes > Gemmatimonadales > JACORV01 > JADGQW01. The sequence continues at coordinate 1,988 of JBEKGT010000366.1, forward strand.
ATCTTGTTGAGGACGGGGAGGATCTCCAGCCCCGCGTCGAGCGCGAGGAAGAGGTTCGAGAGGGTCTGCGCCTGGATGCCCTGCGAGGCGTCCACCACCAGGATCGCCCCTTCGCACGCCGCGAGCGACCGCGAGACCTCGTAGGTGAAGTCCACGTGCCCGGGGGTGTCGATGAGGTTCAGCTCGTACTCCCGGCCGTCGGCCGCGGCGTACTTCATCCGCACCGCGTTCAGCTTGATCGTGATGCCGCGTTCCCGCTCCAGGTCCATCGTGTCGAGGACCTGCTCGCGCATCTCCCGCCGGGAGAGGGTCCCCGTCGCCTCGAGGAGGCGGTCGGCGAGCGTGCTCTTCCCGTGGTCGATGTGCGCCACGATGCAGAAGTTGCGGATGCGGGAGGCGTCCATGGAGGCGTCAAATATAGCCCCCTT
>JBEKGT010000367.1:0-2394 GCA_050012655.1 Gemmatimonadales bacterium
GCGCGCTCACCGCCGTGGACGCTCTCACCTTCGACGTCCCCGCCGGCTCCCTCTTCGGCCTGGTGGGCCCCGACGGCGCCGGGAAGACCACGACGCTCCGGATGCTCGCCGGCGTCCTGCGGCCCACCGCCGGCGACGCGAAGGTGCTGGGCACGAGCGTCGTGAGGGACCCGGAGGCGGTGAAGCACCACAGCGCCTACATGGCGCAGCGGTTCGGCCTTTACCCCGACCTCACCGTCCGCGAGAACATCGACTTCTACGCCGACCTCTACCGGGTGCCGAAGGCGGAGCGGCCCGCGCGCCTCGAGCGGCTGTACCGCTTCTCCTCCCTCGGCCCCTTCGAGCACCGCCGCGCGGGGCAGCTGAGCGGCGGCATGAAGCAGAAGCTCTCCCTCTGCTGCGCCCTCATCCACCACCCCGAGGTGCTGCTCCTCGACGAGCCGACCTTCGGCGTGGACCCGATCTCGCGGCGCGACCTCTGGCTCATCCTCCACGAGATGGTGGGGTCGGGGGTGACCGTCGTCGTCTCGACGGCGTACATGGACGAGGCGGAGCGGTGCGACCGCGTCGCGCTCCTCGACCGGGGGCGGGTGATCGCGCTCGACACCCCTGAGGCGCTCCAGGCGAGCCTGCCCGTCACGGTGATCGCGGTGCGGACCAGCGACCCACGGCGCGCGGCGGCGGTCCTCGCGGCGGTGCCGTGCGTCGCGCGTGCCTCCCTCTTCGGCGACGTGGTGCACGCGTCCCTCGCCGACCCGGACCGCGACTGCCCCGCGGCCGAGGCCGCGCTCGCCGCCGCCGGCATCGCGGTGCTCGAGCGCCACGAGATCGTGCCGGGGCTGGAGGACGTCTTCATCCACCGCGTCTCGGCCGCCGACGGCGAGCGGAGCGCGGCGTGAGGGCCCGCGCGTGACCGTCGCCGTCTCCGTCCGCGACCTCACCCGCCGCTTCGGCGACTTCACCGCCGTGGACCGCGTCACCTTCGACGTGAGCGAGGGGGAGATCTTCGGCTTCCTCGGGCCCAACGGCGCCGGGAAGACCACCACGATCCGGATGCTCACCGGCCTCCTCGTCCCCACGTCGGGGAGCGGCACCGTGGCGGGGTACGACGTGCGCACGGAGAGCGAGGCGATCAAGCGCAGCATCGGCTACATGAGCCAGCTCTTCTCGCTCTACGCCGACCTCACGGTGGACGAGAACATCCAGCTCTTCGGCGGCCTCTACGGCGTCACCGGCGAGCGGCTGGAGCGGCGCCGGCAGGCGGTGCTGGAGATGGCGGGCCTCACCGAGCACCGCGGCCAGCTCACCGGCGAGCTGCCCCTCGGCTGGAAGCAGCGCCTCGCCCTCGGCACCGCGGTGCTCCACGAGCCCCCACTCCTCTTCCTCGACGAGCCGACCTCGGGCGTGGACCCCATCTCGCGCCGCAGCTTCTGGGACCTCATCTACGGCCTCGCCGGCGGCGGCACGACGGTCTTCGTCAGCACGCACTACATGGAGGAAGCGGAGTACTGCCACCGTCTCGCCCTGATGAACCGCGGGCGGATCATCGCCCTGGACCGCCCCGCCGCGCTGCGCGCCACGATGACCGAGCCCCTCCTTGCCATCACGGCCGACCACGGCCCCGCGGTCGCGCAGGCGCTCCAGGGGGCGCCCCTCGTCCTCGAGGCCGCGATGTTCGGGCGCGACGTCCACGTGATGGTCGAGGACGCCGCCGCGGCGGAGGAGTACCTCCCCGTCCTCCTCGCCGGGAAGGGCCTCCCCATCCGCAGCATCGAGACGGTGCGCCCCTCGCTCGAGGACGTCTTCGTCGCCCTGGTGCGCCGCGAGGGTGGCGCGGTGCTCGGCTAGCGCGATGCGCAACCCCATCAGCCTCGGCCGGCTCGTCGCCGTCGCGCGGAAGGAGACGCTCCACCTCCTCCGCGACCCGCGGAGCCTGGCCCTCGCCTTCGTGCTCCCGGCGCTGATGGTCCTCGCCTTCGGGTGGGTCATCACCTTCGATATCCGCTTCATCCCGATGGCGGTGTACGACGAGGACCGCACCTCGGCGAGCCGCGCGCTGGCCGACGCCTTCACCTCGTCGAGCTACTTCGTCATCACCCGGCACCTCGAGCGCTACGGCGACGCCGAGGCGCTGATCGACCGTGGCGCGGTACGCCTCGTCCTCGTCATCCCCCCGCGGTTCGCCGCGCGCCTCGCCGAGGGGGGCCCCGCCCCCGTGCAGGCGCTGGTGGACGGCAGCGACGCCAACACCGCGACCTTCGCGCTGACCTACGCCCGCGGCATCGTCGCGGCGTACTCGGCGCGGGCGCTGCTCGGCGCGCACGCCCTCGCGCCGCGGGTCACGGCGGAGACGCGGGTCTGGTACAACGAGGAGCTGAAGAGCAGCCACATGAT
>JBEKGT010000368.1:0-2380 GCA_050012655.1 Gemmatimonadales bacterium
ACAACGGCCTCCTCGTCTGGCAGGACATGCCGAGCGCCTCGATCCCGCTGGTGAGCGACACCTCCGACCGCACGACGGACACCGCGGCCACGCGCGAGTTCGAAGCGGAGCTGGTGCGGGTCATCCATACCCACTGGAACCACCCGAGCATCGTGATGTGGGTGCCGTTCAACGAGGGGTGGGGGCAGTACGATACGCCGCGCATCGCGCGGCTGGTGAAGGAGACCGACCCGACGCGCCTGGTGGACGAGGCGAGCGGCTGGCACGAGCGCCACGCGGGCGACGTCGTGGACCACCACAATTACCCGCCGCCGCTGCCGCCGCGCCCGGAGCCGGGCCGCGCGGCCGTGCAGGGGGAGTACGGCGGGCTCGGCCTGGTGGTGAAAGGGCACACCTGGAAGGAAGGGGGCTGGGGCTACGACCTCTTCGGGAGCCGGGAGGCCCTCGCCGGCCGGTTCGAGGACTTCGTGCGCGTCCTCCAGCGCGCGGAGCGGGACGAGGGGCTGAGCGCCGCGGTGTACACGCAGACCAGCGACGTGGAGACGGAGAACAACGGCCTCCTCACCTACGACCGCGCCGAGGCGAAGATCGCCCCGCAGACGGTGCGCCTCGTGCTCCGCGGGATCTTCCCCCCGCAGCTCTCGCGCACGGCGCCGATCTTCGTGGACACCGTGCGCGTGGCGTTCGCCCCCGTCGAGTCGGGCGTCGAGATCCGCTACACCACCGACGGCATACCGCCACGCCGCTCCTCGCCGCTCTACCATGGGCCCGTCCTTCTCGACCACACCGCCACCGTCCGCGCGCGGGCCTACTACCCCGACGGCACGCCGAGCCGCGTGAGCAGCCACGGCTTCGCGCAGGTCGAGCCGGGGCCGGCGACCCCCGTGGACGAAGCCGCGCACGGGCTCCTGGCCGACTTCCTTGCGCAGGACGGGAGCTGGCGCCACCTCCCCGTCTTCGACTCCCTGCGCGTGGACCGCACCACCGTCGTCACCCGGATCGGCCTCGAGCCCGCGAACGCCCGCCGCGAGAACTTCGGCCTCCGGTTCCGCGGCTACATCGGCGTGCCCGTCACCGGCGTCTACACCTTCCACCTCAGCTCCGACGACGGCAGCCGCCTCCGCATCGACGGCCAGACCATCATCGAGCACGACGGCATCCACGGGATGAGCGAGCGCACGGGGTGGGTCGCCCTGCAGGCGGGGATGCACGTCTTCGACCTCGCCTACTTCCAGGGATGCTGCGGCATCGGCCTCACGCTGGAGATGGACGCTCCCGGCAGGTCCCGCGGACCGATCCCCCCTTGGTGGTTTTTCCACGAGGCCCCCGCGCGACCGCACGTCTCGCACCCCGGGCCGGGTTCATCGCCCCGGCAGGCGCCGTTGAATCGTGCGGCGTAAGGGCTTAGCTTAATTCCTATGAATCAACTCAAGATTGTGGGACTGTCCCAGCCCCAGCAGAGCGGGCGCTACGACGAGCGGATGGTGGCGCCGATGCGGGAGGAGCTGACGCGGCTCGGCTTCGCGGAGGCGCGCACGGCGGAGGCGCTGGAGGCGCAGGTGAAGGACGCGCCGGGCACGACGCTGGTGGTGGTGAACTCCGTCTGCGGCTGCGCGGCGGGCCGGGCGCGGCCCGGGGTGACGCTGGCGCTGCAGCAGGCGGCGGCGAAGCCGGATCGGCTGGTGACGGTGTTCGCCGGGAACGACGTCGAGGCGACGGCGCGCGCGCGGGGGTACTTCACCGGCTACGGACCGTCCTCGCCGCAGATGGGGCTGCTGAAGGACGGGAAGCTCGTCTTCATGCTCGAGCGGCGGGACATCGAGGGGCGGGAGGCGCCGGAGATCGCGGGAGACTTGATCGCGGCGTTCGAGGAACACTGCCAGGCAAGGTGAGAAGGTGAGGCGGTGATGAAGTGAGAAAATGGTGAGGTGGTAGCAGGCGCGGCCGCGGAGGTCGCGCCCGTTGTGTGTGACCCATCACCCATCGCCCATCACTCATCGCCCGTCACTCATCACACTCGCCGAGGCCATCACCTCCAGGCCATCTGCAGCCCGACCAGGGTTCCAAACCTCCCAGCCGCGATGTAAGGCGAGTACGGAATGTTCGCCGTTCCCCTCTCACGCCGCAGCTCCATCACGAACAGCACCGCACCGCCCGCGAGCGCGACCTCGCCGCCGACCAGCCAGGCGCCGGCCGCGCGATCGCCGGCGCGGACGCGCTGAAAGAGCGCCTCGGCGGTGGGATTCGCATAGCGCCCGTCCGCGCCGATGGGGCAGGGCCCGCTGCTGCTGCAGTAGCGGAGGAGAGAGGCGTAGTCGCGGTCGGCCCGGTCGTGGGTGCGCGCGCCGAGGATGGTGAGGCCCGCCGCGAGGCCGAAGGC
>JBEKGT010000369.1:0-2378 GCA_050012655.1 Gemmatimonadales bacterium
CCGCGCGAGCGAGTCCACGAACCGGTCGTTCACCGGGAGCTGGTAGGTCCGGTACTCCCCCGTCGCGACGAGGCGCGGCCGGCCGCGCACCGAGTCGGTCCCCGGTCGCATGACCTGTAGGACTACCGGCTCGACGCCGCGCGAGGCCATCCGGTACTGGACCGCGAGGTCGGGCCGCGGCGCGAGCCCCGCCCCTTCGTGCGTGGTCTGGAGGTCCGCCTCGCGCTCGATGCGGCGGATCTCCTCGGCGTGCGCCGCGGCGTAGTTCAGGATCTCCACCAGGAAATCGTGGCTCGCCTGCACGCGCGTCCGGAGGTCGGCGTGCGAGTACGCCTCGGAGAGGATCGCCATCCGGCCGCGGAGCCCGACGTAGTTCACCCCGTACCAGCCGAGCGGGGCGTAGGTGTCCCAGCTCTTCGGGTCGAGCGGCGTGTCCACGTTGCCGTAGTCGAAGATCGGCTCGTGGTAGCGCTCCTGGAGCGTGCGGCGAAGCGCCGGGAGCATCCGGTCACGCACGTACTGCGTCGGGCCCGCGGGCCCCACCGGATCGAGGGGCGGCGCGTAGGTGAGGACGTAGCCGTGCAGGGTGCCGTCAGTGGTGTGGAGGTCCACCATCAGCGCCGGGTCCCACGTGTCGTAGACGCAGGCGAGCGAGGCGCGCGTCTCCGGCGCCCCGGCCGCGAAGTAGTCGCGGTTCAGGTCGAGGTTGATCCCGTCTGCCCGCAGGCCGACCATCGCCGGGCCGTTCTGCTCCCCACGGTTCACCTCCACCGGGCCCATCGCGTCGTTGCCGTCGGGGTTGTAGTCGGGCGCGACGAGGACCACGAGCCGCTGCAGAAGGTCGCGCCGCGGCCCCGCGAGTTCCCGGAGCAGCGCGAGGACCGCCTCCTTCCCCTCAACCTCGCCGGCGTGGATGTTCGCCTGGAGGTAGACCACCAGCTTCCCCGATGCCGCGGCCTCCGCGGGCGAGGTCACCGCGGGGTCGGACGTGATCACGAGGTAGAGGGGCTTCCCGAAGGTCGTGGTGCCCATCTCGGTCACCGCGATGGGCGCGCGCGCCAGCTGGAGCGAGTCGAGAAAGGCCCCCACCTCTGCGTGCGTCGAGGTGGCGGCGTATCCGGAGCGCTCGGCGATGGTCTGCGGGAGCGTTTGAGCCGCGAGGCGCGGCGCGGCCAGCGCCAGGACGAGGAGGAGATTGCGCGCGGTCCGGATCATCGGCATCCTGAGATGCTGTGGGGTCTGGCGAATCTACGCGCGACCGCGCGATTCCGCTGGTGCCGGGACCCCGGGGAGAAAGGACCGACCATGGACCGCAGCCCGACCATCCTGCCGCTGGCGGCGCTCGCCGCGCTGGCGGCCTGCGCCCCCGCCGAGAAGCTCCCGGCGCCACCCGCAAGCCGGACGCAGCCCGTCGTCACGACCTATCACGGCATTCCCGTGACGGATCCCTACCGCTGGCTCGACTCCTCCGGAGCTCCCGAGGTGCGCGCGTGGATCGACGCGCAGAACGTCTACACCGACACGGTGCTCGCGCGCTTCGCCGAGGGCCGGGTGATCAATGCGCGCGTGCGTCAGCTCCTGACGACGTCGCCGGAGCAGTCGGCACCGCGGCTGGTGGGGGGAACGCTCTTCTTCCTGCGGGAGACGCCGCCGCAGGCGCAGGCGGTGCTCGTGGCCCAGGCGTGGCCCGACGGGCGGCCGCGCGGGCTGGTGGACCCCAACCGCGGGGGCGGGCGCATGGCGATCGGAGGGGTGTGGCCCTCGCCGAAAGGCCGCTACGTGGTCTACGGCACCACGCGCGACGGGAAGCCCGCCACGACCCTCCACGTGATCGAGACGGCGACGGAGCGCCTTCTCCCCGACTCGCTGACCGACGCGGGGGGCGGCCCGTCGCCGGCTGCGGTGCTCTGGGACCGCGACGAGCGCGGGTTCCTCTACGCCCGCTACCCGGGCCCGGCACAGTGGTTCGGCGTCGCCCTCTACCACCACATCCTCGGCGCGCGCGGCGCCGACCCCGTGGCGTTCGGCGCACGGTACTCGAGCGTCGCCGAGTACCGGCTCCTCGCCTCGCCCGACGGCACTGGGGGAGCGATCCTCGCGAATGCCGGCGACGGCACGCCGGCGGAGGTGTACCTGCGGACGGCTCGTGGCTGGCGGCGCGCAGCCGACACGTCCCTCGGCGTGAGCGAGGCCGCGTTCGTCGGCGCACGGCTCCTGGCCATCGCGTCGGGAGGCTCGCCGCGCGGCCGGCTCGTGGCCCTCACCGCCGACGCCCCGCCAGAGACCGTGCTCCCGCAGGGCGAGCGGGCGATGCAAGCCGTGGATCCGATCGAGGGGGGCTTCCTCCTCACCACGGTCTGGGGGCCCGACTGGCGGCT
>JBEKGT010000370.1:0-2363 GCA_050012655.1 Gemmatimonadales bacterium
ACGGTGAACCTCGCCGCGGCCAAGATCGCCAACATCGTCCTCGGCTGGCCGATGGCCCTGACGCTGACGGTGTGCGCCGGGATGACGATCTTCTTCGCGTCGGTGTCGGGGCTCTGGGGCGTGCTGGTCACCGACTCGATCCAGTTCACCATCACGATGACGGGGACCTTCGCCGTGGCGTACTTCGCCCTCCAGCAGCCGCAGGTGGGCGGCCTGGCGGGGCTGTTCGCGAAGGTGCCGGCGCGGGCGCTCAACCTCCTCCCCGACTTCGGCGACTGGTCGGTGGCGCTGGCGGTGTTCATCATCCCCATCACCGTGCAGTGGTGGTCGGTGTGGTACCCCGGCGCCGAGCCGGGCGGGGGGAGCTACATCGCCCAGCGGATGCTCGCCTCGAAGACGGAGAAGGACGCCGTCGTCGGGACGCTCTTCTTCAATGTGATGCACTACGCCCTGCGCCCCTGGCCGTGGATCATCACGGCGCTCTGCTCCACCCTGGTCTTCCCGCAGCTCGCCGACCTCGGCAGGGCGTTCCCCTACGTCTCGAAGTCCCTCATCGGGAACGACATCGCGTACCCGGCGATGATGCGCTTCCTCCCCGCGGGCTTCCTGGGCCTCGTGGTGGCGGGGACGCTCGCGGCGTACCGCTCCACGATCGAGACGCACCTCAACTGGGGGACGTCGTACCTCGTGCACGACCTCTACCGGCGCTTCCTGCGGCCGGGGCGGACGGAGAAGCACTACGTGCTGATGGGACGCCTCACGACGGCGCTGCTGATGGTGTGCGCGGCGTTCACGACGTACGCGCTCGCGACGGCGAAGGAGGCGTTCGACCTCATCCTCTCGATCGGCGCGGGGACGGGGCTCCTCTACCTGCTGCGCTGGTTCTGGTGGCGGGTCAGCGCGTGGAGCGAGGTGGCCGCGATGATCAGCTCGTTCGTCGTGGCCCTCGGCTTCTTCATCGCGCGGAAGAGCGGCGTCGAGGTGGCGTCACACGTGTCGCTCATCGCGACGGTGCTGACCACGACGGTGGTGTGGGTGACCGTGACCTTCCTCGCGCCGGCGACGGAGCGGGGGACGCTGGTCTCGTTCTACAAGCTGGTGCGCCCGGCGGGTCCCGGGTGGACGAGCGTGCGGGCGGAGGCGGGCGTCGAGGCGTCGCCCGACTCGCCGGCGCGGTCCCTCCTCGGCTGGGTGCTGGGGTGCGTGTTCGTCTACGCGGCGCTCTTCGGGACGGGGAGCTTCCTCTACGGGCGCACCGGGCCGGGGCTGATGTGGCTCGCGGCGTTCGTCGTGAGCGGCGTGGGGCTCCTGCGCCTGATGCCGAAGCTCTGGGGGAGCGCGACGGGGAACTGATGCCGACATTCATCGCTCGCCCCACCGTCATCGAAGCGGCCGGCAACCTCCCCAAGCGGATCGAGGAGTTCGTCGGCCGCGTCAACTCCGGCCACGACGGTGTTAGCGTGGCGCGGATGGTCTCGCCCGCCGGGTGGCAGGAGCCGGGGCAGCGGCCCGAGTTCGAGGAGATCACGGTGGTGCTGCGCGCGGCGCTGCGCGTGGACCATGAGGGTGGGTCGCTCACGGTCCGCGCCGGCGAGGCGGTCGTCACCCGGCCGGGGGAGTGGGTGCGCTACGGCTCGCCCGAGCTTGGCGGGGCGGAGTACGTCGCCGTGTGCCTCCCGGCCTTCTCGCCCGACACGGTGCACCGGGACGCCTAGCGCGGCGGCGGCCCGCCCGGCGCCGGCGCCGAGTCCGGCCGCAGCGGCGCCGGCGCGTCGCAGCTGAGCGGCCCCTCGCACCGCATCCACTGGCGGTACTCCATCCACTCCTGGTAGACCTGTCGCAGCACCCGCCGCCAGAAGAGCCCTGCCACCGGCACCAGCGGCTGCCCCCGCCTCGCGGGATCGGCCGGTGCGAAGAGCACCTGCCCCCCCGCGTCCTCACGCGGCTGTGGCGTGACGTACTCCCACTCGGCGCTCGCCAGGGTGGTGTCGGGGGCGATCGTCAGATGCCCCTGGATGTACGGCCGGCTCCCCAGGCTCGAGCAGAAGGCGATGACCGCGCCCTCATCGCCGCTCGCCACCAGCGTCAGGCGGTTGGCGGCGGCGAACATCGCGTCGGCGAAGTGCCACGCGCCGCTCGACTCGAGGAGCGGGTAGTGCCACCGCCCGTAGCGCCGCCACGGCACCCCCGCCGCCGGCACGCCGTAGAAGTTCTTGTCGGACCTGAACCGCGTCGCGAAGGCCAGCGCCGAGTAGCCGCCGTGGATGAAGGTCGCCACGAGGCGCGTCGTGTCTATCACACCGAGGGAGTCGGGCGCCACGAGGGCGGCGAACAGCATGACGTCGGTGCGCACGCCGTACGCC
>JBEKGT010000371.1:0-2362 GCA_050012655.1 Gemmatimonadales bacterium
GGCAACGAGAAGACGCGGACGGCGCTGCATCGCGTGCAGCGCTTCTCGCGGCGGCTCTACGAGGCGCTCGGCCGCGTGTCGGAAACGGGCCTGGCGCAGGTGCTGGCGCAAGCGTCGGAGGGCGAATACGAGATCCTGACCAAGCCGGAGATTCGCGCGGTGGTCAGCCGGCGCGACTACGTGCGCAGGTACATCGACGGCCTGGTGTCGGCTCACGGCGCGCCGGAAGTGCTGTACTTCCCCTAACCACGCCTCGCCCCGCGCAGCGGGGAGAGGCCGCCGAGCGGAGCTCGGCGGGTGAGGGGCACTCGCCACACGAATCGCAGCGGGGAGAGGCCCCTCACCGCCGCGCCTCCGGCGCGGCTGCCTCTCCCCGCGTTGCGGGGCGAGGCGAGAAGTGGGGGCGAGGCTTGCTCAGGTCGCCAGCTCGATCATGCGCTCCATGGCGCGGGCGGCGCCGGCGCGCACGTTCTCGGGGACGGTCACGCGGCACTCCGGCGGCTCGTCGCGCAGGGTGAGGTAGACGTTTTCGAGGTCGATGGCCTTCATGTGCTCGCACAGGCGGCAGGGCTTGTAGAACTGCTTTTCCGGGTGCTCCAGCTCGAGCCGCACCACGAGCCCGCACTCGGTCAGGATGGCCAGACGGGTCTTCTCGGGATGGGTCTCGACGTACTTCGCCATCTGCGAGGTGGACATCACCTCGTCGGCGGCTTGCTGCAGCTCGGGCCTGACCTCGCCGTGGACGATGACGACCGCGGCCGGATCCTCGCGCCGGATCCTCGCGATGTCGGCGACGGTCATGTTGTGATGGACGTGGCACGCGCCTTCCCAGGCAAAGACGTTGCCGACCAAACCTTGGCGCTCGCCCTCGCGCAGCAGCGGCTCGATGCGTTCGCGATATTCCTTCGGGTGGAAGGCGTGCGGATCGGGGGGCGGCAGGTACGTGCGCTTGGTCTTGATCGCGACCTGATAAGCGAGGTTCTGGTCGGGTACGAAGAGGATGTCGGGCGCGGCCAGGCGATCGGCGATTTTCACCGCATTCGAGCTCGTACAACAGGCGTCCGACAGTGCCTTCACGTCGGCGTAGGTGTTGACGTAGGTCATGGTGACGAACTTGCGCCCGAGTCCGCGCAGGAACTCCTGGCGCTCTTCGAGCTCGTCCGCGTCGACCTCGGCCAGCGAGCAGAGGGCGCGCTGGCTGGGCAGGTACACCGGCAGGTGCGGGGCGAGGGTGTAGCAACCCTCGGCCATGAAGCGAACGCCGCAGAACACGACTAGGCGGGCGTCGACGTTGCGGGCGCGCACCGCCAGCTCGAACGAATCCCCGACGGTGTCCGCGATGGCTTGCACCTCGGGCACTTGGTAGTTGTGCGCGGGGAGAAAGGCACGCTTGTCGCGCTTGAGGCGCCGGATCTCGTCCCACAGGAACTGCGTCCGGGCCGCCCGGCTTTCCTCGATGTGTCCGCTGCGCACCAGGCGCTCGATGGAAACGTCAAACATCGATCGAGATCTACCAGCGCGGGCGCGCCGGCGCTATCTAGCGCTTCCCCAATCTGGCGGCCGCGGCGGCCGCGCGACGGAGCTGCCGGGCCGTGGGGCCCGGGCCCAGCTTGTCGAGGAAGTCCTCGCCATGGCCCGGCCCCAGGGCGTCGCGCAGGTAGGGTTCGTACTGGAAGGTGTCCGAGTGCTTCTCGTTGTGGCAACGGACGCAGACCGCTTCGGGGGTCTTGGTGCTGCCGGCGTAGGGTGTTTCCTTCCCGCGCTTCTCGACGTGGATCGAATTGGGCTGATGACAGGCCTCGCACTGGACGCTTTCCAGGCCGCGCGTGTAGCCCAGGCTGGAGCCGCCCACCTCACCGTAGCCGGTGACGTGGCAGCTCACGCAGTCGTCGTGCCCCTGCTTGCCCACCTCGACCAGCGTCTTCCACGCGTGGGCGTGCCGCGTGCGCGCCCACGACCGCGCCGCGGACTTGTGGCACGACACGCATTTCTGATCGCCGACGTAGTAGGCGCGGCCGGGCTCGGGTGGCGGCGGCGGTTCGGCCATGGCCAGGTTAGCCTCGCCGATGGCCCGATCGAGCTTGTGCAGGCTGGCGGTCAAGGCCGGGTCGCGCGGTAGCGTGCGCCGGATCGGGAGGAGGGTGTTCGTGAAGTACGAGCCGGTGGCGGGCGGCTGCCACGTCCCGCCGGTCAGACGGGCGCGCTCGGCGGCAAGCTCGTCGCGCTCGCGCAGCTTGCCCGCGATGAAGGACGGATCGGAGGCCGCGTCCCGCTGCCAGCGCGCGAGGTCGGCGGCGAGGCGCTCGCGGGCGCGGTCGATCTCGCCGAGGCGTTCCTGGGTGAAGGCCGCGCCGCCCGCGTC
>JBEKGT010000372.1:0-2360 GCA_050012655.1 Gemmatimonadales bacterium
AGCGGGCGGGGCGCGTGCCGGGCCAGCGCGTAGGCGGCGAGGATCGGCAGCGCCACCGTCGTGTCGAGGTAGCAGACCACCGCGTCCGGTAGCTTGTCGGGATCCACCTTCCCCCACGAGACGGCCTCGGCCGGCGTCGCCCCCGAGAGCCCGCCCGTGTCGGGGCGCGCGTCGGTGATCTGGAGGAAGTAGTCGTGCCCGCGCTCGTCGATGCCGAGGACCTCTTGGATCTGCGGCTCCGTCTGCAGCACGAAGTTCTTCGGGCTCCCCCCGCCCGCGATCAGCACCGCCGACTGCCCGCCGCTTCGCTTCGCATCGAGGACGATCGCCGCCGTCTCGTTGACGTCCGCAGAGACGTCGAACCGCAGCGCCGAGCCCGTGAGGGCGAGGGCCGCGACGTTCATCCCGATCGAGGAGTCGCCCGGCGACGAGGTGTAGAGCGGCACGCCGCAGCGGTGCGCGACGCCCAGCACCGACTTCCGCTCCAGCCCCAGCGCCCGCTCCCGCTCCAGCACGTAGGCACCGATGCGGTAGTGGTACTCGGCGGTGGACATCGGCCGCTGGAACTCGGGGAGTTGGCTGACCTCGCGGAAGAAGCGGTCGGTATCGAGGAGCACGTGGTAGTCGAAGACGATGTCGTAGATCCGCACCACGCCGTGCTCGCGCAGCTCCACGTCGTCGGCGAAGGGCGATCCGCGGTGCATCGCCATCCCCAGACCGAAGTGCGCGTCGTGGTAGAGGTTCGCCCCGGTGGAGACGATCCAGTCCACGAAGCCCGCCTCCATCAGCGGGATGATGGTGGACATCCCGAGCCCCGCCGGCGTCAGCGCGCCGGTCAGGCTCATGCCCACCGTACATCCCGGCTCCAGCATCTTCCGGGAGAAGAGGAGGCACGCGTCGCGCAGCCGGCCGGCGTTGTACGCCAGGAAGGCGCCGTCCACGAGGTCCGCGACCGCGAGGCCGCCGTGGACGGGGGGCGGGCTGATCGGCTGCCCGCGCAGGTATGCCGCGCTACCAGAGGCCATGACCGGTCCTCGCCTGGTGGTTCTTGTCGGCGATGGCGCGCAGCGTCTCGCGCGCCCGCGTCACGCACGCCACCACTTCCGCCGGGTCGTCGGTGAGGGTGAAGATGTCGAGATCGTCTAGATTGATCTTCCGCTCAGCCGCCGCCGTCTCCCGCAGCCAGGAGACCAGCCCGCGCCAGTACGCCGTTCCGACGAGCACCACCGGGAAGTGCTTAATCTTCTGCGTCTGGATCAGCGTCAGCGACTCGAACATCTCGTCCAGTGTCCCGAAGCCGCCCGGAAACACGATGAAGCCCACCGAGTACTTCACGAACATCGTCTTGCGGACGAAGAAGTACCGGAAGTGCATCGCGGTGTCGACGTAGGCGTTCGTCCCCTGCTCGAACGGCAACTCGATGTTGAGCCCGACCGAGAGGCCGCCCCCCTCCTGGGCGCCCTTGTTCGCCGCCTCCATGATCCCGGGCCCGCCCCCGGTGATCACGGCGAAGCCGGCACGCGCCAGGAGCCGCGCGGTCTCGGTGGCGACCGCGTAGTATGGGTCTCCCCGTTCGGTGCGGGCGGAGCCGAAGACCGTCACGCCGGGGGGCAGGCGCGCCAGTGTATCGAAGCCCTCGACGAACTCGCCGAGGATGCGCAGGACCCGCCAGGTGTCCGGCGTCGGCGCCGATTCCGACGGCGCTTCCACGGGCGCGCTGGGCAGGCTGAAGAGCCGCTCGTCCTCGGTCGCGCCCGTCGCGCGCGTGCCCGGTCCCCTGGCGCCTTCGACGTCGTCCATATGGTCCCCTTGTGATGCTACGGAGGTCAGAATATAAAGGAATCTGTGCAACGGCGAACGACGCTCTTCCTCGCCCTTGTGTGGCGGGCCGCGCTCGACCCCCGCGTGGCGCGCGACCTCCTCAGTCTCGCCTGGGCGATGCGGATGCGGGACTGGTGGCGCACCCCTCCCTTCCTGCCGGTGCCGCCCGCCGAGTACATGCGGTGGCGCATGTACACCGCGTACGGCGACGAGGAGGCCCTCCCCTCGGTGCGGGAGGTGCTGCGCTACGCACGGTGGCGACGGGAGTTGATGCGCACGTGAGCCCGGGCGAGCTGGCCGCGGCGGCGAAGGCCGCCGCGCGTGCTTTGGGCTTCGAGGCCTGCGGCGTCGCGGACGTCCGGTCGTCGCCGGAGGCCGCGGGCGCACTGGACGAATGGCTCGCGCGCGGGATGCAGGGCGAAATGCGGTACATGGAGCGCCAGGCCCCGGTCCGCCGCGACCCGCGGCGCGCTTGGGCGGAGGCGCGCTCCGCCGTCGTGGTCCTCCACAACTACTTCCAGCGGGACGCAGAGCCGATG
>JBEKGT010000373.1:0-2357 GCA_050012655.1 Gemmatimonadales bacterium
CGGTCGTATGGTACTGAGCATGCCCGGCACGCGGGGCATCCTGATGGCGGCGTGCGCCGCCGCCGGCATCGCTCTGGCGCCTCCCGCGGTGCTCGGCCAGCAAGCGCCTTTCCCCGCCCCCGCGCCCTCTCCCGCCCCGGCGCGCGCGCCCAGGGCCGTCAACGCGCGCGCCCCGCGCGCCGCCGCTGCGGCCAGCGCGGCCCATTCTCCAGCCGCCGCGACGTCCGCGTCGTCCGAGGCGGCCGCCGAGGCAGCGAGCGAGGCCGCTCCCGCCGCCCAGGCGCTCTGGAACGACCTCCAGCAGGTCGAGGATCTCTCGAACGCCATCGCCAGCCGCCAACAGCGACAGCGCCGCCGGGCGTGGCTCGGCATCGGCCTCTCCTGCACCAACTGCTCATACCATAGCGAGGGGAAGAGCCTCTCGCGCTGGGTCTTCAACGAGCCGCCGGTGCTGTACTCGGTGGACAACGGGAGCCCCGCGGACAGGGCGGGCCTTCGCACCGGGGACACGCTGGTCTCCGTGAACGGCCAGCCGCTGACCTCGGCAACTGGCGGGAGGGTATGGGCGAACCTCGCGCCAGGCATCGCCATCCGGATCGCCTACCGGCGCGCCGGCCGCGAGCGCACGACCACGGTGCGGCCGGAGGAGCCGCCGGCCCAACGCGACCTCGCCGCCGCCGACGCCGCCGCCGAACGGGAGTCGGAGCTGTCCCGCGCGCTGACCGGCGCGTCCCAGCGCGACATGCAGCGGGCCCAGCGTGAGCTGGCGCGTGCCCAAGACGAGCTGGCGCGCAGCCGGGGCAAGTTCCTGAGCGATTCGTCGATGCAGCGGATGCGCGAATACCTGGAACAGGCACGGCGCGCCCTCGGGTCGAGCCCGAGTCCGTTCCTGGCCATGCCCGCGCCGCGGTCGTTCATGCCTCCCAGCGTGGCACCGGCGATCCCCTCACCGGGCGTGCAGCCCGTGCAGCCGACGCCGGGCGTGGCCCCCGTGCCGGGCGTCGCCACACCCCCCCTCGGGTGGGCCGTCGCGCCCCCCGGCGGCCTCCGCTACTCGGGACGCCTCGGCTCGACCGTCATCGAGGCGCGGCGCCCCGGAGGCGTGGACGTCCTGGAGACGGGGGACAGCGAAGTCGTGCTGACGGGCGGCGACCTGTCGGTGCGCGTCGCGCTCGAGCCGGGAGCCGTCGTGCGCGTGCGCCCCGCCCCCTTCACTGTGGGCTGGGCCACGGCGCGCACGGGCGCCGGCGACGTGAGCCAGGGCATCCAGGGATACCTCGTGAACCCGCGGCTCGCGGACGCCCTCGGCGCGCAGTCAGGCGTCCTGGTGCTCGACGTGGCCTCTGGCTCGCATGCCGACTCGCTCGGCATCCTTCCCGGCGACGTGCTGGTGTCGCTGAACGACCATCCCGTCGTGTCCATCACGCAGGACGGGCCGTTCTCAGGCAGGTACCTGCGGACCGCCACGCCCCGGCCCGGCGCCGCCACCGCGGTCGTGGTGCGCGCCCACGTGCACCGCACGCTCGAGCTTCGAGGAGGGCGCGGGCCACGGCGCCGCTGAGCAAGAACGCCACAGGGGCGCCCCCAGCGTGCGAGGCGCCCCTGTCCACAGAGGCAGAAGCGGGGGGCGCGTTCCCGGCGAGGGCCGCGCCCTTCGCGCGTCAGGCCAGCGGCTCGAGCCGCGCGGTGAAGTGCGGCAGCACGGCGGGCCGTTTCACGACGCGCAGGCCCTTCACGCCGTCCCGCTCCCCGAAGAGCTTCGCACAGACGTCCGCGACGTACGCCAGGTGGTCGTCGGTGTATACGCGCCGCGGGATGGCGAGCCGCACCAGCTCCAGCTCGGGCCAGTGCAGCGCGCCGGTCGCCTCGTCCACGGTCCCGAACATCAGGCCGCCGATCTCCACGGCGCGGACGCCCCCTTCGACGTAGAGGGCGCACGTGAGCGCCTGCGCCGGGTACGCCGACTGCGGGAGGTGCGGCAGGAACCGGCGCGCGTCGAGGAACACCGCGTGGCCGCCGACGGGGAGGAGGATCGGGACGCCCGCCGCCTGCAGCCGCTCGCCAAGGCGGCGCACCTGGCCCACGCGGTGGGCGAGGTACCGCTCGTCCAGCACCTCCTCAAGCCCGCGCGCCATGGCCTCCAGGTCCCGCCCCGCGAGGCCGCCGTAGGTGAGGAAGCCCTCCATCAGGATCAGGGCGTTCGCCAGGCGCGACGCCCACTCCGCATCGTTGCACGCGACGAAGCCGCCGATGTTGACGAGGCCGTCCTTCTTCGCCGACATCGTGCAGCCGTCGGCCAGGTCGAAGAAGGCCCGGGCGATCTGCTCGATGCTCAGCGCCGCACACGCGGGGTCGCG
>JBEKGT010000374.1:0-2352 GCA_050012655.1 Gemmatimonadales bacterium
CCTCGCCGTCGCCGCGACCGCGCCTTTCGGCGCGAGCGTTCTGGAAGGGCTGGCGGCACGGCGTGAGATCAGCTTCCTGATCACCCGTCCCGATCGCCCGGCCGGGCGCGGGCGCAAGCTCAGGCCGCCGGCGGCCAAGCTCGTGGCCGAGCGCCTCGGCATCCCAGTGCTCCAGCCCGAGAAGCTCGACGCCTCCTTCGAGCTCGACGCCGACACGGTGATCCTGGCCGCCTACGGCGTGCTCATCCCGGAATTGCAGCTGGAAAGGGCGCTCTGGCTGAACGTCCATCCCTCGCTGCTGCCGCGCTGGCGCGGGGCGGCACCGGTCGAGCGGGCGCTGATGGCCGGCGACGCCGAGACCGGAGTCACGATTCACGAGACGGTCAAGGAGCTGGACGCGGGCCCGATCGCCGCCCAGGCGGCCTTCCCGCTCGCGCCCGAGGACGACGCCGGCTCCGTCTACGAGAGGACGGCTGCGCTGGCGGTCACGCTGCTGGACGGCATCCTGCCGGAGCCCGCCTTCCGGCTCCAGCCCGAGGAAGGGGCGACCTATGCGGCCAAGATCGCGCCCGAGGACCGCGAGCTGGACTGGAGCCGCCCGCCCGAGGAGAGCCTCAACCGCATCCGCGCCCTCTCGCCGCACATCGGCGCCTGGGGCGAGCTGGACGGCCGCCGCCTGATCGTCTGGCTCGCGCGCCCGGCCGGGCCCGACTCGGCGCTGGTGGCCGGTGGGCTCGAGCTGCTCGAAGTGCAGCCGGAGGGCAAGAAGCGAATGTCCGCCGCCGACTACCTGCACGGCCTGCGGACCTAGCCGTGTCTATCTCACCCTCACGGCGCGTCGCCTTCAAGACGATCCTGCGCGTCTTCGAGCAGGAGGCCTACGCCGATCGCGTCTTTGCCTCCGAGGCCAGGAGGCTGGGCGACCGAGACCGGGCGCTGGCGCAAAGGCTCGCCTACGGCACCGTGCAGCGCGTGCGTACGCTCGACCACGCGATCAACGAGCTGGGCAAGCGCTCGCCGGGCACGCTCGATCCGCCGGTGCGGGCGGCGCTCCGGCTCGGCGCCTATCAGCTCACCTTCGCCTCCGGCATCCCGGCCCATGCCGCCGTCAACGAGTCGGTCGAGCTGGTGCGCGAATACGGCCCCAAGCACGCGGTCGGCTTCACCAACGCGATCATGCGCCGCCTCAGCGAGGGCGCCCTGGCTCTGGTCGAGAACCTGCCCGAGTGGACGCCCGGCGAGGCCGCATTGCGCTACTCCTATCCCGACTGGATCGCCGAGACCTTCTGGCGTGAGCTCGGCCCCGACGACGCGCCGGCGCTGCTGCGCGCGCAAAACGAGCCGGCCGAGACAGCCGTGCGAAGAAACACGCTCAAGCCGGGTGAGGTCGAGGGCGAGCCCGATCCGCTCGTGCCCGGCGCGCTGGTGGTCGAGAGAGTGGACGCGAAGGCGCTCGCGGACGGGCTCGTCTGGCCGCAGAGCCGGGGCTCGCAGCTGGCCGGGCTGGCCGTCGGCGTGCGGCCCGGCGAACGGGTGCTAGACCTCTGCGCCGCGCCCGGCGGCAAGTCGACTCAGCTCGCCGCCCTCGGCGCCGAGGTGACCGCGATCGAGCTGCACGAGGCCCGCGCCCGCGAGCTGGAGGAGAACTGCCGCCGCCTCGGCGCCGACTCAGTCCGCGTTGTCAACGCCGATTCGCTCGATCTCCCCGCCGATCTGACCGGCTTCGACCGCGCTCTGGTCGACGCACCCTGCTCGGGGCTGGGCGTGCTCGCCAGCCGCCCCGACCTGCGCTGGCGCTCGCATCCGCTGGCCGAGCTCCAGCTCGAGCTGCTGCGCGCCGCCGCCGCCCGCGTCCGTCCCGGCGGCACGGTCACCTATTCGGTCTGCACGATCAACCGCGAGGAGAACGAGCACGTCGTCGCGGCGCTCGGCCTCGAGCCCGAGCCCCTGGGTGAGCTCTTCCCCGAGTTCTCGCACCCGCACCGGCCCGAGTTCCTGCTCACCTTGCCGCACGTCCACCGCACCAGCGGGTTCTTTATCGCGCGGCTGCGGGTCGGCTGATTACCCATCGGCTTGTCCAGGACGGACATCTTTCAATAATCTCGACTCGTAGATAGTGTTCCGTCTATGTCTGCGGGACCTGTGGCACTCGACGAGCTGAAGCGCGAGCTGGCGGAGCTCAAGGACCTGGCCGGTGTCGCCTCGTTGCTGGCCTGGGACCAGCAGGTGATGATGCCGCCGGGTGGCGCCGCCGCCAGGGCCGACCAGCTCTCGACACTGGGGCGCATCATCCACGACCGGGCCACCTCGCCCGAGCTGGGGAAGCTGATCGACGCGGCCGAGCCCGTTACG
>JBEKGT010000375.1:0-2351 GCA_050012655.1 Gemmatimonadales bacterium
AGGCGAACCCGGGCCACGCGGTGACGATGCTGGTGCGCCGCGGCGCGGCCGAGGTGCAGCTCACCGTGACGCCGAAGTCGGTGCGGCTCAAGGACCCGGCCAGCGGAGTCGTGCGGCAGGTGGGACAGGTGGGCGTCAACGGGCAGCAGCCGCCGCTGCGGCGCTACAGCCTACCGGGCGCCGTCGGCGCGGGCTTCGCGCAGGCGGGAAGGGCGGGAGGCCTCGTCCTCTTCACCCTCAAGGGGCTGGTACTCGGCCAGCTCTCGGCGCGGGACATCGGCGGGCCGATCCTGGTGGGCCAGATCTCGGGGCAGGTGGCACGGCTGGGGCTCGAGCCGTTCCTCAGCTTCCTGGCGCTCTTCTCCATGAACCTCGCGATCCTCAACCTGCTCCCGATCCCCGTGCTGGACGGGGGGCACCTCCTCTTCCTCGCGATCGAGGGCGTGCGGCGCAAGCCGCTCAGCGAGCACGTGCGCCATCGGTGGACGCAGATCGGGTTCGCGGTCCTCGTGGCGGTGATGCTGCTGGCGCTGGCCAATGACGTCTTGAGGCTGATTCCGTAGGCCTGGGAGCGGACAGGTGATGAGTGATGGGTCATGACCGCTGGGTGATAGGGGATGGGTGATAGGGCGGCGTGATAGGTGAGACGTTATTGGGGGCGCATCCGCAACTGCGGAGCGCCCCCTCTCTCGCATCTCCCATCACGCTTCCCCATCGCCTATCACGGAGCGCCCATCACCCATCACCCATCACCCATCACCCACCACGCCCGAGGAGTCTTCGCACCGCCCCCAACGCCACCTCCGTCGTGGACCGCTTGCCCGTGAGGATGCCTTCGAGGTCCTCCGCCAGCTCCTTGGCGGTGGGGTAGCGGCGCTCCCGGTCCTTCTCGAGGCAGGTGAGCACGATCTTCTCGAAGGCACGCGAGATCTCGGGGCGGATCGCGCGTGGGGGCGTGGGCGGCTCCTCGACGTGCAGGCGGGCCAGCTCGAACCAGTCGCCGGCGCGGAAGGGGAGCTGGCCGGTGGCCGAGCGGTACATCGTCACACCGAGGGCGTAGAGGTCGGTGCGGCCGTCGAGGACCTGCCCCCGGGCCTGCTCCGGCGAAATGTAGTGTGGCGTGCCGATGGTCATCTGTTTGCCGGTGCTCGACACGTAGCCCGCCACCGCCCGCGCGATGCCGAAGTCGGTGAGGACCCCGTCCCCGGCATCGCTGAGGAGGATGTTGTTGGTCTTGATGTCGCGGTGGATGATCCCCGTCTCGTGCGCGAACGCGAGCGCCCGCGCGATGTCCCGCGCCGTGCGGGCCACCTCCCGCTCAGGCAGCAGCGGTTCGGCGTCGAGCCGCTCGGCGAGCGACCACCGGAGACGGGGCATCGCGAAGTACGACGAGCCGCCGGCCTGGCCGACGTCGAGGATGCGGATGATGTTGGGGTGGCGCAGCTCGCCGGCGACCGCCGACTCGTTCAGGAACCGGGTCGTGAACTGTTTGTCTCGCGCAAACTTGGGCTTGAGGACCTTGAGGGCCACCTCCCCCTCCACGCCCTCCCGGGTGGCCGCCACGACCCACGCGAACCCCCCGCCGCCGAGCACGCCGTGGACGGCGTACGGGCCGACGGTACGGCCGATCAGGTCCTCGGCCTGCTGCGGTTCTGGGACCTCGGAGGTCCCCTTTACAGGGTCCGTCACGCCGGGTAACTTACGAAGCTATCGTGAATTAGTGAATACTCTCCGGACCGCGTGACGGAGACATACCCGAAGGGTCAGCGATGCCGTACGACACCGCAGCTGCCGCCGCGAAGTACCGACTGCACGAGACGGACACTGGGTCCACCAAGGTGCAAGTCTCCCTTCTGACGGCGCGCATCAACTCCCTCACGGACCATTTCCGTACGCACGCCAAGGATCATCACGGGCGCCGCGGGCTCCTCAAGATGGTGGGGCAGCGCAGGCGCCTGCTGGAGTATCTGCGGCGGACGGATCTGGCCGGGTATCGCCAGCTGGTCGACGAGCTGGGCCTCCGGCACTAGTTCGCGTCACCTATGCGGGGGCGTCCCGGTCCGGACGCCCCTGCGCGCATTTACCCAAAGGAAAAGAGCACACAGATGGTACGTGAACTCGAACGGTCCTTCGCGGGCCGCCCCTTCCGCCTCGAGACGGGCCGCCTGGCCAAGCAGGCCTCCGGCGCCGCCCTGGTGCAGTTCGGCGAGACGGTGGTGCTCGCGGCGGCGTCGGTCTCCGACACGCGCAGCAATCTGCCCTTCTTCCCGCTCCTCGTGGAGTACCGGGAGAAGTTCTATGCCGCCGGGAAGATCCCGGGCGGCTTCCTGAAGCGGGAGGCGCGCCCGCAC
>JBEKGT010000376.1:0-2317 GCA_050012655.1 Gemmatimonadales bacterium
CACAAGGGGATGAACCTCCCGGGCGTGGCGATCTCGGCACCGACCCTGACGGAGAAGGACCGCGCCGACGCCCCCTTCGCGGTGGAGCACGTGGCGGAGTACGTCGCCCTCTCGTTCGTCCGCCGGGCGCAGGACATCGCCGACCTCCGCGCGCTCCTCCCCCCGCACGTGCGCATCGTGGCCAAGATCGAGAAGGACACCGCCCTCGCCGATGCCGACGCCATCATCGCCGCCAGCGACGGCGCGATGGTGGCCCGCGGCGACCTCGGCGTGGAGCTGCCTTTCGAGGAAGTGCCGCTGGTGCAGAAGGGGCTCATCCGCCTCGCGGTGGCGCACCGTAAACCCGTCATCGTCGCGACGCAGATGCTCGAGTCCATGGTCCACCACCCGCGGCCCACGCGTGCCGAGGTCTCGGACGTGGCCAACGCCATCCTCGACGGCACCGACGCCCTGCTCCTCACCGCGGAGACGGCGGTGGGAGAGTACCCGCGCCAGGCCATCGAGGCGCTGGACCGGATCATCCGCGAGATCGAGCGCCACCCCGAGCTGGCCGCCCCCGGCGCGGATGCGGCCGAGGGTGCCGACGAGGTGCGGACAGCCCACGCGGTGGCCTCGGCCGCCGTGGCTGCGGCGCGGATGCGCCAGGCGCCCCTCATCGTCGTCTTCACCAAGAGCGGCTCCACGGCGCGCGTGGTCGCGGCCGGGCGGCCATCGGTCCCCATCCTCGGCGTGACCGACGACCCCGTCACCTGGCGCCAGATGGCGCTCTTCTGGGGCGTCGTGCCGATGCTCGCCGACCGGCCGCCGCAGTACGAGACCATGCTCGACGCCGCGCGCGAGCGGATCCTGGCCCTCGGCCTCGCGAAGAAGGGGGACGCAGTGGTCGTCACGGCGGGCGCCCCCTTCGACCGGCCGGGCTCGACCAACCTGATGAAGATCGAGGAGGTGTAGGGCGGTGCGGCTCACCTTCCTGGGGACGGGGACGTCGTTCGGCATCCCGCAGATCGGCTGCGGCTGCGCCGTATGCGCGTCGAGCGACCCGCGCGACAAGCGGGGCCGCACAGCGGTCGTCGTGGAGGAGGGGGAGAAGGCGATCCTGGTGGACACGCCCCCCGAGCTGCGCGTCTCAATGGTGCGCGAGGGGATTCGCGCGGTGGACGCCGTTCTCTACACCCACGACCACGCCGACCACACCCACGGGATAGACGACCTTCGGGCCCTCTCGGGCCATCACCGCGGCACGCTCCCCATCTATGGCCCCGCCGATGCGCTGGAGCGGATGGCGGTGAAGTTCGACTACATCTTCCGGCCCGACGTGCGCCCCATCCCCGGCTCTTCGCGGCCGGCGGTGACGGTCACGGCACTCGAAGCCGGCGTCCACGCGCGCATTGCGGGGATGGACGTCCTCCCGCTCCGTTTCTCCCACGGGCCGAGCGAGGTGTTCGGTTACCGCTTCGGGCCGATCGCGTACCTCACCGACGTGAAGGAAGTGCCGCCGGCCGAGCGGGAGGCGCTGAAGGGTCTCGACGTCCTCGTCATCAACGCCCTCTTCCACCGCACGCACCCGACGCACCTCTCGATCCCCGAGGCGGTGGAGACCGCGCGGGCCATCGGCGCCCGGCGCACCTTCCTGACGCACCTCACCCACGAGACCGGCCACGCCGCCCTCGAGGCCGAGCTGCCTCCCGAGGTCCGGCCCGCTTACGACGGGCTGGTGGTGGAGGCGTAAGGCCGGCCCGCTTTCGGCCCGGCTGCCCCGCGCGTAGGTTCTATCTCCGACAAATCCACTCGGAGATACCACGCCCGCCAAGCTGCTGATCCTCTTCGTCACCGCCTTCGTGGACATGGTGGGGGTCACGCTCGTCCTCCCCCTCCTGCCGTACTACGCGACGGAGTTCGGGGCGAGCGCGCTGATGGTGGGCGTCCTCATCTCCGCCTTCTCGCTGGCGCAGCTCCTCTGCGCGCCGCTCTGGGGCGCCCTCAGCGACCGCTACGGGCGCCGCCCCGCCATCCTCTTCGGCCTCGCGACCACGGCGGTGGCGTACGTTGTCTTCGCCTTCGCGCGATCGGTGCCGCTCCTCCTCATCTCGCGGGTGATCCAGGGGGTGGGTGCTGGGACGATCGGCGTGGTATCGGCGTACGTGGCGGACGCGAGCGAGCCGGACCAGCGGACCAAGGCGCTCGGCTGGCTCACCGCGGTGACGAGCCTCGGTGCGGTAGTGGGCCCTGCCATCGGCTCGGTGCTCGACCAGGTCGCGGGCCGCTCGGCGCCGGGCCTCGCGGCGGCCGTGCTCGCGATGGTCACCGCGGGCTTCGC
>JBEKGT010000377.1:0-2313 GCA_050012655.1 Gemmatimonadales bacterium
CATCTTCGACATCCAGATCGCGCGGCCGACCGGCCACCCCCGCTCGCCGGAGGAAGCGCGCGTCCGCACGACGCTCGCCAAGCAGCTCGCGCTCTACGTGGTCCTCTACTCGCCGCTCCAGATGGCCGCCGACCTCATCGAGAACTACGAGGGCCAGCCCGCCTTCCAGTTCATCCGCGACGTCGCCGTGGACTGGGACACGACGGCGGTGCTGAAGGGCGCGATCGGGGACTACGTGATCGTGGCGCGCCGCCAGAGGGACGCCGCGACTTGGTTCCTGGGCGCCATCACCGACGAGGAGGCGCGGACCTTCGACGTGCCCCTCTCGTTCCTCACGCCGGGGCGGCGGTACGTGGCGGACATCTACGCCGACGGGCCCGGGGCGGACTGGCGCGACAACCCCCTCCCCGTGACGATCAGCCACCGGGTGGTGACCTCCCGCTCCGCGCTCCACATCGCGATGGCCCCGGGCGGGGGCCAGGCCGTGCGGCTTCGCCCGGCCACGGGAGCCGACCGGTGACCCGGATGCGCTGGACCGTCGCGGCGGGGGTGGCCCTCGTCGCCGGCGCGGGCTCGATGGCGCAGCCGGCGCGGCTGCGCGCACAGGCGGCCCCCGTGCGTCACGCGCGAGCGGCCGCGCCCGCGGCGCGGGAGGTGCGCTCCGAGGGGCCGGGGTGGACCCGCGGCGGCGTCTGCTACGAGATCTTCGTCCGCTCCTTCTTCGACAGCGACGGCGACGGGATCGGCGACCTCAACGGGCTGATCGCGAAGCTCGACTACATCAACGACGGGAATCCGCGCTCGACGCACTCCCTCGGCGCCTCGTGCATCTGGCTCATGCCGGTGGCCGCGTCGCCCAGCTACCACGGGTACGACGTGAGCGCCTACTACCGGGTCGAGCCGGCCTACGGTACGAACGCGGACTTCCAGCGGCTGGTGCGCGAGGCGCACCGCCGCGGCATCAAGGTGCTCGTGGACATGGTGCTGAACCACTCCTCGAGCCGGCATCCGTACTTCCAGGAGGCGCTCCACGACACGACGTCGCCGTACCGCTCCTGGTACCGCTTCTCCCCGACGCCCCTCGGAAAGGGGCCGTGGGGCGCGGAAGCCTGGCACCGGTCCCCCGTGCGGGACGAGTACTACTACGGCGCGTTCTCGAGTGAGATGCCGGACCTCGACTACCACACCCCTGCGGTGCGGGAGGAGGCGAAGCGGATTGCCACCTTCTGGCTGCGTGAGATGGGGGTGGATGGCTTCCGGCTGGATGCGGTCCCGTACCTGGTGGAGGACGGCGCGTGCCTGATGAGCTGCCCCGGCACCCACGCCTTCCTGCACGAGTACGCCGAGCACGTCCGCAGCGTGGATCCCGACGCATACACCGTGGGCGAGGCGTGGGGGAAGGTCGCGGACCTCCTCCCCTACTATCCCGACCAGCTCACCTCATACTTCGCCTTCGAGCTGTCCGACTCGCTTCTCGCGGCGGTGCGCCGGGGCTCGGCAGGAGGGATGCTCTCCGGGTACCTCCGGCTCCAGGACACGCTGCCCGCATATCGCTGGTCGCCGTTCCTCAGCAACCACGACGGCACGCGCACGATGACCGCCCTTGGCGGCGACGTCGCCCGCGCCAAGGTCGCGGCGACGCTCCTGCTCACCCTGCCGGGACTGCCGTTCGTGTACTACGGGGAGGAGATCGGGATGACCGGCGACAAGCCCGATCCACGCCTCCGCACCCCGATGCCATGGAGCCAGGGACCGGGCGTGGGCTTCACGACGGGCACGCCCTGGGAGAGCCCCCAGGCGGACGGGCCGGCCGTCACCGTCGCGGCGCAGGAAGGGGATTCGCTCTCGCTGCTGAACCTCTACCGCCGACTGATCCATCTGCGCAGCGCGAACGACGCGCTGGCGTCGGGAAGGCTGGTCGCGCTGACCGCCGGGAGGCCGTGGGTCGTGGCCTACCTGCGGCGCGCGGGCGACCACGCGGTGCTCGTGGTGGCCAACCTCGGCGACACGCCGGTGTCAGGCGTCGCTATCGCCTCGGCGGAGGGTGCGCTTCCGCCCGGCCGGTACGCGCCGCGGAACCTCCTCGGCGGCCCGGACGGCGCACCGCTGGAGGTGGCTCGCGACGGGCAGGTGCGGGGCTACGTCCCGATGCCCGGCGCGATCGGGCGTCATCAGGTCCTGGTGCTCGACCTCCTCCGTCGGTAGGCCGGCGCCCGCGACATTCCCGTCGCCCGCGCCCGCCGGCGAGGCGGCCGGCCGGGCCGGGGGCCGCGCCGCTCCAGCACCACCGCGCCGTAGGCGCCCAGCTCGACC
>JBEKGT010000378.1:0-2299 GCA_050012655.1 Gemmatimonadales bacterium
GGGGCCGAGGCGCCAGTGGACCTCCACCGGCCTCCCCTCGGGGCTCGCGAAGGTCTCATGATAGAGGCGGAAGACGGGGGCGGCTTCGGGCCGATCGGCGGCGGCACGGACGTAGCCGAGGGACTCGAGCGCCCACGCCGCGTCCTGAACGCGCGTCTCGGGGACCAGCACGTCGAGGTCGTTCATCCACCGCACGCCGAGGGCCGGGGACACGTTGGCGAAGGCCAGCGCGGAGCCCTTCAGGGCGATGGCCGGGATGTCCGCCTTGCCGAAGGCCTCGCCGAGCCGCGCCAGATCGGCCGTGAGCCGCACGCACTGTTCCCGCGCCTGGTCGTACGCCGCGGCGGCCAGCCCCTCGACGTCGGGGGGCGCGACGGCGCTCAACTCCAGTGCGCCTAGGGCCCAGCCCGTCGTGGCGCCGATGCCGTCCCACGTCAGGGCCGCGATCCACGCCTCATCAGGGGCGTCGGCGTTGGCCCAGCGGTGGAGTAGTTGAGCGGGAGCGGGGCCGCCGCCGAGGGCGACGGTCATCGTCCGCGCCAAGAGGCGACGGATCTGGACGGGACCGAGTGAGGCGGTCATAGAGAAACACCCCCTACCGGCGGCCGGGGGTGTTCACAGTGGGCGGTGGGGGACTCGAACCCTCGACCTCCGGTATGTGAGACCGGCGCTCTAACCAGCTGAGCTAACCACCCTGGTGCGCGCACCGCACGAAGGCCGGAGCGCGGAGCGAGAAAGATAGGCGGAGGTGCGCGCATGCGCCACGCCCGTACGCGGCTCAACGTCGCTCGCCCACTACGAGGGAATTCAGGGCGAACCAGCGCAGCGCGCGGCCTACGCCGATGGGCAGGGGAAGGACGACCGGCGGTCGGCCCGGCACCGGCAGGTAGTGGCCCGCGGCGTCCACCGCCACGATCCGCAGCCCCGCCGCGCGAACCCAGCCCACGGTGCGCGGCAGCAGCGTGAGGCGGTTGATCGGCTGCCCCACCTCGGTGTACGGATGCCCCGCCAGCCGCCGGTAGGCGCGATACAGCCCCATGATGCCAAGGTAGTTTGATGTGGTGAGGTAGAGCCGGCCGCCGGGCCGCAGCACCCGCGCGCACTCGCGCACGGCGAGGCGCGGGTCGGGGACGTGCTCCACGGTCTCGCAGGAGATGACCGCGTCGAAGACACCGTCGGGGTGCGGGATGGCGCCGATGTCGGCGACGAGTAGATCGAGGCGCTCGATCCTCGCCGCGCGGCGGTGCGCTGCCGCCAGCGCGATCGCGGTCCGCGAGAAGTCGGCGCCCACGACGCGCGCGCCGTGCTCGCGCGCCAGCGCGGCCGCGAAGCCGCCGCGGCCACACCCCATCTCCAGCACCCGCTGCCCGTCGAGCGCAGGGAGATGCGCGCGTACCAGCAGTTGCCATGGCGCATCCGCCGCCTCGTCCACGGCGAGTGCGGCGTGCCAGGCGTCGTAGGCCTCCCGGATCGGCCCACTCACAGCGTGCGCACCTCCGCTGCACGCGGTGCGAGGCGGGCCGCCACCGCGGCGAGCGCACGGGCGGCGCGGTCCCAGGTGAACTCGCGGGCGCGCGACTCGGCGGCGGCGGCCAGGGCGCCGGCAAGAGGGGAATCTGCGAGCACCCTGGCGACCTGGTCCGCGGCGGCCCCGGCGTCCATGGGCCGGAAGAGCAGGCCTTCGCGTCCGTCGCGGATCACGTCGCGGACGCCGCCGACCGCGGCCGCCACGACGGGAAGCCCTGCCGCCATCGCCTCGAGCACCACGAGCGGCGACCCCTCCGACAGCGATGGAAGGAGCAGGAGCCCGTGGCGCGCGTAGAGGTCGGCCATCCCCTGCCGCTCCCGCACCTTCGGCACGACGGTTACGCCCGGCCGGTCCGCCGCAGCGAGGGCGCCCAGCACGCCCTGCGCCAGAAGCCCCGTCCCCGCCAGCGTCAATGTCGCGCCGGGGAAGCGCGCGCGCACTGCGCTCCAGATCGCCGGCAGGAGCCGGCACCCCTTCACGTCGAGCCACCCTCCGACCCAGAGGATCGCTGGTGTACCGGCGGGGACGTCCCGCCGCGGTGCGGGCGGAGCTTCCGCGCCGTTCGGGATGACGGCGACGTCGCCGGCGCACCGGAGGCCCGCCGTCTCGATGTAGGTCCTGTCCTCCTCCGACAGGCACACGACCGCGTCGGCTCGGCAGATGGTCCCGTCGGCCTGCCAGCGCCTGAACAGGGGGCGCGCGAGCCACCCCCACCGGGTGGGCCGCGCTAGGCCCCGCGATGCGGCGTCGTCCAGCACCCGGGCAACCTTG
>JBEKGT010000379.1:0-3113 GCA_050012655.1 Gemmatimonadales bacterium
TGGACGTGCGGGGCACCGTCCGCGAGCTGCGCGCCACCTTCCACGAGGTGCGGCGGTTCGCCGACGCGGCGCGGCTCCTCCTGGCCCGGCTCTTCTTCAACGACGGGCTCAACACCGTCTTTTCCTTCGGCGGGATCTACGCGGCGGGGACGTTCGGGATGTCGTTCAGCGAGATCCTGGTCTTCGGCATCGTGCTGAACGTGACCGCGGGCCTCGGCGCGCTCGCGTTCGGGTTCGTGGACGACCGGATCGGCGGGAAGCGGACGGTGCTGGTGAGCCTGGTCGCGCTGGTAGTGGCGACGGCGATGGCGGTGCTGGCGCCGACGCGGGCGTGGCTGTGGGTGGCGGGGGTCCTGATCGGGATCTTCTCGGGGCCGAACCAGGCGGCGAGCCGCTCGCTGATGGGGCGCTTCACCCCGAAGGACCGGGAGGCGGAGTTCTTCGGCTTCTTCGCCTTCACCGGGAAGCTGGCGTCGTTCTTCGGGCCGTTGCTGCTCGGGGCGGCGACGCAGGCCTTCGGCGGCCAGCGCTACGGCGTGGCGACGGTGATCGCCTTCTTCATGGTGGGGTTCGTGATCCTGCTGGGCGTGGACGAGCGGCGCGGGATGGCGGCGGCGCGGGCCGAGTAGCGCACGCCGCCGGCCAGCTCCCTCAGGCCACGATGGAACCCTTCGTCGCCCCGCCCGACGGCCGCGCCTTCCACGCCGCCAGGTTGCGGTCGATCTGCCGGGCGTGAATGTGCAGGTGCTCGGCGTAGATCTTGAGCCAGTCCTCCCCCGTGTAGCGCCCGATCTCCGTGTGCGTCCCCACCTTCGCCCATTGCGCGTCGCTCAGGCGCTCCAGCACCGGCCCCGTCCACGCGCGCACCGCCTCGGCGATGGAGAGCGCAAGCTGCTCGTCGAGCGCACGGTAGTCGAACGCCGTCGCTCTCCCCCGCCAGATAGCGGATCCGCAGCGCCGCGTTCATCTCGCTGTCGGCACAATGGCAGATGATCTCGTGCACCGACCACTTCGCCGGCGCCGGCCGCCACTTCGTCGCCTGCCCGGGCACCCGGGCGAACGCGGCCCTGAGGACGGCGGGGCCGTCGGCGTACTGGCGGATGAGCTTGGAGCGTTCATCGGGCGTCATGGCAGGGTCCGCATGCGAGGAAGGGTCATTGTAACCCCTGCCGGCTCCAGGGGCCAATCCCGCCCGTACCGCCAACGGCCCACCGCCCACCGCGAACCGAACGCCGCGGCGCGCTGGCAGGTGAGCGGTCAGCGGTGAGCCGTGAGCGGTGACCGGTCCACGGTTATCTTCCAGCATGATCACCAGCGTCAACGTCGCGCTCCCCACCCCGCTGCTGACGGCCAAGGGGGAGGTCCTCTCCGGCATCCGGAAGCTCCCCGCGAGCGGCCGTGTCGCGGTGCGGCGCCTCGGCCTCGTGGGCGACGGCCAGGGGAACCCCGAGGTCCACGGCGGCCCCGACAAGGCCGTCTACGTCTACTCCCTCGACCACTACGCGCCGTGGTCCCGCGAGCTGGAGAGGAGCGACCTCGTCCCCGGCATCTTCGGCGAGAACCTGACGGTCGAAGGGATGGTCGAGACCGAGGTGAAGATCGGCGACATCTACCGGTTCGGCGCCGCGGTCCTGCAGGTCACCAAGCCCCGCGCGCCCTGCTTCAAGTTGGTCGCCCGGATGGGCCTCCCCGACTTCCAGAGGACCTTCCTCGCCAGCGGGCGGGTCGGCTTCTACTGCCGCGTGCTCGAGGAGGGGGATGTCGCCGCCGGCGACCCGATCGCGCGCATCTCCACCCCACCCGACGCCCTCACCGTGCTCCAGGACGCCCGCCGCCTCTGGGGGGAGGTGGCCGCCGGCTAGCCCACCCGAGTCCCTCCCCGCCGGGCCGACCCCTCTGGCGCGAGAATTGCGAATACTTCTTAAGCCAAAGTGTTTCGCGCAGTTGAACCCTCACGACCGGCCGCGAGACTTCGACCCGTGTATCCGATCCGCGAAGCCCGCTTCCTGGCACCCGACATCAAGCTGTTCCGCATCGCGGCGCCGCGCGTCGCGCGGAAGCAGCAGGCGGGGCAGTTCGTCATCGTGCGCCTCCACGACCACGGGGAGCGCATCCCCCTCACCATCGCCGGCTCCAACTCCGAGGACGGCACCATCGTCCTGATCGTCCAGGGCGTCGGCAAGACCACGAAGCTGATGAACCGGCTCGAGAAGGGCGATGCCATCCTCGACGTCGTCGGGCCGCTCGGCCACGCCTCGAAGGTGAAGAAGTACGGCACCGTGGTGGTGATGGGCGGCGGCGTGGGCACGGCGATCGCCTACCCCACGGCCAAGGCGATGAAGGAGGCGGGGAACACCGTCATCTCCATCGTCGGCGCGCGCTCGAAGGAGTTCGTGATCCTCGAGCAGGAGGTCCGCGCCGTCAGCGACGAGACCTTCATCACGACCGACGACGGCACCTACGGCGACAAGGGGTTCGTCACCACGCGGCTCCAGGCGCTCCTCGACGCGGGCCGGCAGGTGGACCTCGTCCTCGCCATCGGCCCCGTCCCGATGATGGCGGCGGTGGCGGAGCTGACGCGGCCGCGCGGCATCAAGACGATCGTCAGCCTCAACTCGATCATGGTGGACGGCACGGGGATGTGCGGCGGCTGTCGCGTCATCACCAGCGGGAAGGCGAAGTTCGCCTGCGTGGACGGCCCCGAGTTCGACGCGCACGAGGTGGACTTCCAGGTGCTGGCGCGGCGCAACACCGCCTACCGCGACGCCGAGCGGCAGTCGCTGGCGGCGTTCGAGGCGCGGGCCGACGAGGAAGTCGCGATGGTCCGCGCGCAGTGCCGGCTGGCCGAGGTGGAACCCGTGGTCGCCGCGCTGGATGCGTCCCGGAAGGAGGAGGTGGTGCGATGAGCCCCCGCCCGCCGAGCCGCAACCCGCTGAAGCCGAAGGAGCGGATGGCCATCCCGCGGCAGGAAATGCCGCAGCGGGACCCGCAGGAGCGAGCGCACAACTACGAGGAAGTGAACCTCGGCTTCGAGCTGGACCTCGCCAAGCAGGAGGCGCTCCGCTGCCTCGAGTGCGCGAACCCCAAGTGCACCCAGGGGTGCCCGGTGGGCG
>JBEKGT010000380.1:0-2277 GCA_050012655.1 Gemmatimonadales bacterium
GGATCCAGGCGGCGCTGACGGGTTCGCCGCGGCGCAGGGCGAGGATGGCGAACCCCGCCGCGCCCAGCGCCCCGACTGCCAGCCATGCGAGTCCGGAGAGGAGGCGTCGCATCTTGCGGGCTAGCTTAGCGTTGGAGCTTCGGCGCCGTCAATGACCGACTCTTGCGGCCCCGTATCCGGGTGGATAGAATCGCGCCGTGCCCAAGGGCCAGCCCGACGCCGTCACCGCGCTCCTCGAAGAGCTCGCGCACCAGGAACAGCCCCAGCCGGGAGGCCTCAAGGCCGACCTGAAGGGGAAGGGCGCCATCGTGACCGGCGCGGCCACGGGCATCGGCCGCGCGACCGCAATCGAGCTGGCACGGCGCGGCTGCGGCGTGGCGTTCAACTACGTCGAGCTCCCCGGGCGCGACGTCAGCGTCCAGGCCGCCATGACCGAGGCGGTCCTCAAGAGCCTCAACGTCCCCGTCTACTGCGACCGCTGCGACGTGCGGAACCTCGCCGAGGTCGAGCGCTTCGTCGTCGCCGCCCAGAACGCCCTCGGCGGCGTTCACGTCCTGATCAACAACGCCGGCATCTCACGCGACGCCGCCCTGTGGCGGATGGACGACTCCGCCTGGCGCGACGTCGTCGAGACCAACCTCACCGGCGCGTTCCACATGATCCGCGCAGTGGCGCCCATCTTCCGGGGCCAGCACCACGGCAAGATCGTCAACGTCGCCGCCCTCCAGGCGATGCGGGCCGGCTTCGGCGTGGCCAATTATGCCGCCTCCAAGGCCGGCCTCATCGGCCTCACCCACGCCGCCGCCGTCGAGCTGGGGCCCGCCAATGTCAACGTCAACGCCGTCGCCCCCGGCTTCGTCCGGACCGAGCTCACACAGCACCTTTCGGAGGAGCTCGTGGCCCGCGCCAAGGGGAACACCCCCCTCGGCCGCCTCGCCGAGCCCGACGACGTCGCCCAGGTCATCGTCTTCCTCTGCAGCGACGCCGCCCGCCACATCACCGGCGAGATCATCCGCGTGGACGGGGGCCAGGCCCTCGGTTAGCTTTCGCGCCGCTTGCTGACCACCATCCCGGGTAGCCCAATATGATGACGCATAAGTGTCGTCACGGTGTCGTTTTACTGTCAATGCTTGCTGCCAGCGCGTGCTCCCACCGAGCACCATCCCAGGCGACTCCGGCCGATCCTCTTGCCAATGTTGGAGTTAGCCAGATCCCGGTGACGGGGTTGGCCGGAAGCGGGGCGCTCCTCTTCCCCGTGGGGAACATCGTCTTCGGCGATTCCCTGGCTGGTCTCTCGCTGCGCCGTGGCGACCTACTGGACCGCGCCACAGCGGTCCTGGACAGCGTCCTCGAGCGGGATGCCCGAGAGGTCACCTGGCACGATCAGGAGGCCATGCGGAGGGTCCTGCGGCGTTCCCCGGGCATCGCCTCCGATCCGACGGCCCTGCCGACGGGCTTCCTCCTCGCCAAGAAGGTGGAGGGCATCCCGGACCCCCTCTGGTCGTCGCTGCGCGCCTTGGGAGCCCTCACGGGGGCGCGGATGGCCGTCATCCCGGTGGTGGTGCGGCTCCAGGGCCGGACGGGGGCGGTGAACGCGACCTTCGCGGTAGCCATCGTGGACGTCCGGGTCGGGCAGCTGTCGTGGCGGGGGCGGGTGACGGGGCCCGATCAGCCGACCCCGGAGGCCGCGCTCATGGCGGCGGCCGCAGCGGCAGTGCCGAGCGGGATCCGATAGGAGGGACGCATGAAGACCGGCGGACCATTGGCCGACGCACCGTTCACAGACGCACCGGCGTGCCGCCGGGCGGGCATCCTCGCGGCCGTGCTGGCGGTGGGATTCGCCGCCACGCTGAGCGCGCAGGAGACGAGCCTGACGGTCTACCAGGATGGCCGGGTGATGGTGCGGCGCACCATCCCTCTCGCCCTGCCGCGCGGCACCTCGACGGTCAGCATGGACCTGGGGGGCCGCTCCGCCGATCCCGCGAGCCTCGTCTCCCTCGATGACGGCGCGGAGGTGCGCGGCGTGGTGGTCTCCGCCGCGATGGGGGCCGAGGGGGCGCTGCGCCGCGCCCTGGGCCGCGACGTGGACTTCCTCCTCGGCGGCGACTCGCTGCGCTTCGTGCGCGGCACCGTCCTCTCCCTCGACCCGCCGGCGTTCCGCGTCGAGGGGCGCGTGCTGTACGACATGCCGGGCCGTCCCGCCTTCCCCGATTCGCTGGTGCAGCTCGCGCCGCGGGCGGAGGTCACCATCGAGGCGTCGCGCGCCGTGCGCACCCT
>JBEKGT010000381.1:0-2272 GCA_050012655.1 Gemmatimonadales bacterium
CCGCCAGCCCCGCGGTGGCGCTCCCGTCGGCAGCGGCCTGCCCCGCGACGGTCAGCCGCAGGCGCCGGGAAGACGAGGCGCGCTCGCCGCTCGGCAGCGCCGCGCACAGCACCTCGCCGAGGGGCGCGAGATAGTAGCTCGCGGCCCATCGGCAGAGGTCGAGAACCGCCTGGTCGAGCACGGGGCTGTCGCCCACCACCGCCAAGATCGGGCGAATCTTCTCGGGCGCGTCGGGCGGTATCGCTTCGGGATGGCCAACCACGAATCCCGTGACCTTGCGGCCGCGAAAGGGCACAACGACCTGCGAGCCCAGCGGCAAGCGCCCTTCCCTGGGCAAACCGCGGTAGGTGAAGACATCCGCCACCGGCAACGCGACCGCCACCTCGAGTACCCCTCCCGGCTCGGATTCGCGCCCCGATCGATCCCGGGGAGCCTTCATCTCCCGCGCTCACTCGGGATCGGAAGGGAAAGCCCGCCCGCCGGATGGCGCTGGCCCCGCGCCCTCACCAGCAACCTGGCCACCGATGGGTGGAGCGCCTCCGGAATCTCCCCACCCGCCTCCACCCAGACGAGAGCGCGTACGAGCGCGGGCTCGACGAAACTCGGCACGCCCGCCGCGCGCGCGCCGGCTTCGATCTGCCGGGCCCGCAGCCGTTCGCCCCGCACCTGCAAGACCGGAGCGCCGTTGGCCGCGTCCAAGCAGGAAATCGCCACCGCCGCGACCCCGGGTTCGACGAGAACCACGTCGGCCCCGGCCACATCCGCCAGCGCTCCTTCCATCTGTGATTCTCGATGGATGCGCCGCCGCTCGGCCAGGTGCTCGGGATCGCCTTCGCTTTCCTTGTGCTCGCGCCTGGCTTCGTCGCGGGTCATGCGCAATCTGCTCTGGTGACGGACTCGCTGCCAAAGATAGTCCGCCAAGCCCAGCGCCACCATGGCGATCGCGAGGTGGATGCCAAGCCGCCGGGCGCAGATGCCCGCGGCGCCCAGAACTTGCGACGCTCCCGCTCCGGACAGCACGACCAGGCCGGAAATGCACGGCCGCAGGCTCCCGAGAGCGACCGCGCCAAGCACGGCGATCTTGCCCAGGTCCATCGCGGCGTCGATCCCCGATTCGCGGCCGAAGAGTCGGCCCAGCGACGGGACGAAGCGCCGGGCGTTGGCCCGCAGACTTTCCGCCGCAACGTTGCCCCGCGTCTGCACGAGCCCCGCGAGGACAGAGCTTGCCAGAACCACGCCCAAGGGCATCGCCAGGGCCGTGCCCGCCGCGGCCAGACCCGCGCGGATGGCGGGCGAGACGGAATTCGCGCTGGTCGCGCCCGCCAGCGCCAGGTGCAGGTAGGCGAGCAAGCCACCCACCCATGCCTTGCCGCCCGCGACCAGCGCCGCGCAGGCGCCGGCGAACGCGAAGCCGGCGATCAGGTCGCGGCTGATGGCGACGTCGCCAGCCCGGCGGGCTCGCTCGCGTCCCCGCTCGGTGGGCGGGAGGGTTCTTTCTTCGGAAGACGCCTCGGCCATGACCACCTTGCCCTCTCACTGCCCGAGACGGGATGCCGCCTGGAGTAGCTCAAGGAATCCACGAAAGCCGCCTTGCATCGCCAGATCCATTCCACCCAGCCCGAGAAGAACCGCGCCGACGCCGAGCAACGCCTTGAGCGGCATCCCGACAAAATAGAGCGGCACGCGCGGCACGGCGCGCCCCACCACGCCCAGCACGATGTCGGCGAGCAAGAGGGCGACCATGGCCGGCGCGGCCAACCCAATGGCGGCCTCGATGAGTTTGCCCGATGCCACGATGGCCAGCAACGCCGCCGCATGCGAGCCTTCCCCGAGTCGGAGGGGTGAGCCGAGCGGGATGGCCTCGTAGCTGCGCCCGAGCGCGGCCACGACCTGACCGATGCCGCCGATTTCGAGAAACACCACGCTGGCGAGCAAGAGCAACAAGGCGCCAAGGGGGCTCGTTCGGCGTTCGCCCGCCGGAACCAGCGTGGACGCCAGGTTCGCCCCGCGCAAGACGTCGGTGATCTCGCCCGCGGCTTCCGCCGCACGAAACATGCAAGCACACACGAACCCCATGACCACCCCAACGAGAACCTCGCGCGCCGCGAGCAACACCCAGAGAGCGGCAGAGGACGGTGGCGCGTCCGTCGCCAGTGCCGGAGTGCAGAGCACGGCGAGTCCGAGCCCGAGCGCGACGCGAAGCTGGGATGGCAGGGCCGGGCCGCCGAAAACGGGCACGGACCAGGCCAGCGGAAGCGTGCGCGCGGCGCCC
>JBEKGT010000382.1:0-2269 GCA_050012655.1 Gemmatimonadales bacterium
AGTGGTGGGCTCCACGGCGTGGGGGCTCGGTGGGCTGGCTGCGGTGGCCATCGGGACGGCGGTGCAGCGGAAGGTGCGCCGCGCGGGCGCATAGCGCCGAGCCGGATCCGGAAAGCGGAACGGGCGACCCGCATCGGGGCCCCCCGTCGGCGTTCAGCCCTGCATGAGGCGGTTCAGTCCTGGGCGATCAGCGCCTGCGCCCGCTTGATCGGCAGGCCGAAGACGATGCGGCCGCCCGACTCCCGCTGGCCCCCGAACTCGATGCCGATGACCCGGCCCGCGCGGTCGAGGATGGGGCTGCCGCTGGCGCCGGTGCCGCTGAAGGCGTCGAGCTGGAGCAGGGAGTCGCCGAGGACGCGGCTGATCGTCCCGGTCATCAGGGAGGCGCGTACGATGGGCTGCTCGGCGGTGCCGCCCTGCGGCAGGTCGGTGCCGAGGGGGAAGCCCACCAGGGCAATGGGGTCGCCCGCCTGGGTCTGACCGTCGGCGGCGATGCCCGCGACGACGGGGAAGGGCCCCTGGGACTCGAGCCGAAGCACGGCGATGTCGGCGTCGGGGGCGACGCGCACCAGCCGGCCCGGGAGGATGTCGCGGGAGCCCGAGAACTGGATCGCGATGCGGATGGGCCGCTGGCCCTGCTCGTTCACGACGACGTGGCGGTTGGTGAGCATCGTGCCGTTGCTCTTCACGCAGAAGCCGGTCCCCGTCCACATCGAGGAGTCCGGGAACTGCACGTAGACCATCGCGATCGCCGGGCTGTTGGCGGTGACGATCGCGCGGTAGTCCACGCCCTGGGCGGTGGCGATGTCGTGCTGCCGCCGCTGCACCGTGCTGTACTGCGCCTGGAGCGAGGCGAGCCGCGACGGGTCGTGGCTTGCGCCCCGGATCTCCCGCTGGAGGCGCGCGGCCTCGGAGTCGGCCGCGACCTTGGCGCTCTTGAGGGTGGTCAGCTCCTTGCCGAGGGAATCGAGCACGGAGAGGGTCTGCGCCTGCTGCTTCTGTGCTGTCCGCCCCTGCCAGACGAGCACCGCGACGGCACCTACGAGGACGATGCCGAGCACGATGAGGAGCGAGCGGAACCGCGACGCGGAGGCCTTCACCTCGGCGCGCAGGATGCTGGTGGCGCTGGGGCCTGCGGGCTTCGGCGGCGTGGCGGGAGCGGGGGCGGCGGCCTTCGCGGCCGTGGCCGGCTTGGGGGCCTGAGCGGGCGCTGCGACCTTATCCATCACCTGCTCGGCCGCTTCGCGCACCAGGCGGACGCGGACCTCGGGGCCCCTGCCGCCGCAGCGGATGACGTCGCCGTCGGACAGCGCGGTGTCGCCCTCGATCCGGTGGCCGTTGACGAAGGTCCCGTTGCGACTGCCGAGGTCGCGCACCGCGTAGCCGTCGCCGCTCAGGACGACGGCGGCGTGCCTGGTGGAGGCGTCGAGGTCCGCTTCGGCGTCGAAGCGGACGTCCGCGAGGGGGTCGCGGCCCAGCGCGATGTACGACTTCTCGAACGCGTCCTTGCGTCCGGCGCGCGCGCCCGAGAGGAACTCGAACTCGATCCGCATCAGCGGGCGGCTCCCTCCGGCCTGGCGGGACTCAGAAGGGCCACCACTTCTTCTTGTTGGGCGGGGGCTCCGTCTGGGCCGGCTCGGTCTTGCGCTCGCTCGAGCCCTGCCCGGACTCGGGTTGGTAAATCGGCACCGGCTCCGTCGTGGACTCGGTGTCGAGCAGGGGGTACACCTGGTGGCTGGGCGGCTCGCTCCCGTCCGGCTCCGGGATCCCCGGGCCGCCGAAGCGCGCGACGATGCACGTGATGTTGTCGGGGCCGCCACGCTCGTTGGCCAGGTCGATGAGTCCCTTGCACGCCGTGACGAGGTCGGGGGCGCCCGTGACGATCCGCAGGATGTCGTCGTTCTTCACCAGACCGGAGAGGCCGTCCGAGCACATGATGAGGACGTCGCCCTTGCGCAGGTCCTGGCGGGTGAGGTCCACCTTCACCGCCGGGTCGGGGCCCAGGGCCTGGAGGATGATGTTCCGGCGCTCGCTGACCGCCGCCTCCTCTTCCGTCAGCTCCCCGGCGTCCACCAGCCGCTGCATCAGCGACTGGTCCTTGGTGATCTGGACGATCCGGCCCACCCGGATCAGGTAGCCGCGGCTGTCGCCGATCTGCGTGAGGAAGAGGGAGCCGCCGAAGCACCCCGCCGCCGTCGTCGTCGTCCCCATCCCCCGGTTCTCGGGGTGGGCGCGGGCGTACTCGTAGATCCGGCTGTTGGCGATCTCC
>JBEKGT010000383.1:0-2268 GCA_050012655.1 Gemmatimonadales bacterium
CAACGTGACGTCGGTCGGCCTCACTGTCCCGATCCATCAGACGCGCCGCTCCACCGTGACGCGCCTGCCGTGACCTTGCGCCCGGCGCTCGGCCTCTGGGCCGCAGCGCTGGTGATGGCGGCCGCCGGCGCCCGCCCGGCGGCCGCTCAGTTGTATCCCCCGCTGGCGCAGCGCTATCTCCTCACCACCGACGCGCGTGACGAGCGCGCCGTCTGGGTCAACCCGGCGGGCCTCGCGCGGCGCGTCGAGGCGAGTCTCGCCGCCGACGTCTCCGCGGACCGCTCCGCGGGCTCGCTGCGCGTGGCCCAGTACGGCGTCTCCTTCATGAGCCGGAATCTCGGCTTCGGCTGGAAGCGCGATCGCTATCCCGGGGGGACGGGGGCCAGCACCTACGCCGTGGGGGCCGGCATGGGCGACGACGCGTTCGGCGCCGGAGTGTTGCGCCGCTGGAACCACGGCAGCCAGGGCTCGTGGGACCTCGCTCTCCGCGGGCACGCCACCGGCACGATCGACCTCTCCCTGGTATGGCGCGACGTCGGCTCTCCGCTCGTCCGCGACACGGTGTACCGCTCGCACCTCGTTCCGGCCGCAGGACTCCGCCTCGCCGGTGGGCGATTCCTCGCGGGCGTCGAGGAAGACGTGGCACCGAACCTCGGGTCGCTAGGCCAGGTGCGCGCCGGCGCGACCCTCGCGCTCGGTCCCATCGTCGTCTCGGTGCGCGGCGCGTTCGCCGGGACCGCCGCGGGCCGTGGCCTCGCGATCGCCATCGGCATCGCGGGCGCCTCGTACCGCGGCGCCCTGGTCGGCCTCGTCCCGTCGGGCTCCGGTGGCCTTCAGACCATCGGCGCAAGCGGCGCCCTGGTCGCCGCGCCCGGCGGCCCGACCCGGCGCTGAGCATCCCTGTGCGATTCCTGCGCCGCTTCCTCCTGGTGGCCGCCGCGGCCGTTGCGTGCGCCGTCCTCTGGCTCTGCGCGGTGTGGCCGCCGCCGTCGTGGTGGCGCTCCCACTGGCCGGCGCGGACTGCCTTCCAGTCGATGCGCGCGCGCCAGTACCGCTCGGCGAGCAAGGCGCCGCCATTCGCCTATCGGCCCATCCCCCTCGACTCGATCTCGGAGTGGCTCGGCAAGGCAGCGGTCGTCGGCGAGGACGACGCATTCTACCAGCACCACGGGATCGACTGGCGGTCGGTCCGCGAGGCCCTCGGCTACCGACGTGGCGCCTTCGCGTGGGGGAATGCGCACGATCGCGCGGAACTGCAGCGGGCCCTCGGCCGCGCCTCCGACAGGCGCGACCGGATGCGCGGCGCCAGCACGATCACCCAACAGCTCGCGAAGAACCTATACCTCTCGCCCTCGCGCAACCCGCTGCGGAAGCTGAAGGAGGCGGTGACCGCCTACCGCCTCGAGTGGGCGCTGAGCAAGACACGGATCCTCGAGCTGTACTTGAACGTCGTCGAGCTGGGGCCGAACCTGTGGGGCGTGGAGGCCGCGAGCGAGCGGTACTTCGGGCGGCCCGCGGCGCGGCTCTCGATGGACCAGGCCGCCTTGCTCGTGGCGACCCTCCCGCACCCGCTGACCTCGAACCCCGCCTTCCGCCCCGGCCGCACGGCCTGGCGGCAGCAGCTAATCCTGCGCCGGCTCCGCGGCGAGCCGGTGGTCGTGCCGCCGGAGGAGGCGGAGACCGCCGCTCCATCGGCCCTCCCGGCCGACAGCACCGACACCCCGCCGGCCAGGGACACCGTCCCGGTGCCCTCAAAGGACTCGGCCGCCGCGCCGGCGCCGAAGCCCGACACGGCGGCCGCGAAGCCGCCTCACGGTCCCTCGCGGCCCTAGTCCACCAGCCGCAGGGGCATCACCAAGCAGACGTACGAGGCCGCGTCGTCCCAGCCCACCGGCTCCGCCGTGGTCGCCCGCTCAGGCGCCTTGAAGGTGAAGCGCACCTCGTCCGTCGGCATGTATTTCAGGATCTCCAGCAGGTAGGCCGCGTTGAAGCCGATCTCCAGCGCGTCGCCCTCGTACGTTACCGCCATCTCGTCCTGCGCCTCGCCGAGGTCCGGCGTCTGCACGCTGAACTTGAGCGTGCCGCCGCCGAACGACAGCCGGATGCGGTGGGTCTGGTCGCTCGCGACGATGCTCATGCGCCGCAGCGCGGACGCCATGGCGGTCTTGTCCACCGTCGCGAACTTGTCGTTCTCGCGCGGAATCACCTGCTCGTAGTTCGGGTACGGCCCCTCGATCAGCCGCGTGTAGACCTGCGTCCCCTCCGACC
>JBEKGT010000384.1:0-2261 GCA_050012655.1 Gemmatimonadales bacterium
TAAGCATCGACGACAGGTCCGATGCGGCCCTCGCATCCGTCGAGGCGTTCACCGTCAAGATCCTGGACCGGAACGCGTGGGCCACGAAATCGTAGCAGAGAGAGGAGTGGCCGGCCGCGGCCACGGCCACGACTACGACCACGAATCGTGCGGCTTGCGTGGACAGAAGAATCCGCGCTTCTCCGCTCGCAGAGACGGGGAGATAATCGGCGGCGGACAAGGAGGCGCCCATGGTCGAAAGCGCGAGAGAGAATCCGCGAAGCTGGAAGCGAAGGGTGGTGCTGGTGGCAGTGCTGCTGTTTGCGATCGCGGGGGCGATCGTCTTGATCGGCAAGCGGAAGATCGCGCCCGTGCGCAGCGAACCTTTGCAGGCGCGGGTGGAACTGGCTGCGGGCGAGGTGACGGTGGCTCACGCCGGCGCGCCGGTGCGGGTGGCCTCGGGCGCGGCCGTGCTGGCGGGAGCGCGAGTCACGGCGGGGAAGGGTGCGCGAGCGCTGCTGCGGCTGTCCGACGGCTCGGCCCTGTTCCTGCGCGGCGGGACGGCTATCGAGCTGCGCGCCGATGGCGCGGCTTTGATCGAGGGCGAGGCCTGGCTGGAGGTCCCGGCGGTGGATCGCAAGCCGGGCGTGCTGACCCTGGGCGAGGTCACGGTATCGGCCGCGGAGAGCGGCCTTTCCATTCAA
Organism: Gemmatimonadales bacterium; assembly: GCA_050012655.1. Lineage (GTDB taxonomy): Bacteria > Gemmatimonadota > Gemmatimonadetes > Gemmatimonadales > JACORV01 > JADGQW01. Next base: position 684 of record JBEKGT010000384.1, read on the forward strand.
CGCAACGCTGGCGAGGCCAGCGTGTACGTGGCGCGCGGCCTGGCCCATGTGAGTGCGCCAGGTGGCCGGGTCGAGGTGCGCGCGGGCGAGCGCGCCACGATCAAGGCTGGCGCGGCGCCGGCAGTGGCGCCGATGGCGTACTGGGAGGATTGGACCGGCGGCATGGCCGACCAGCGTCTGGCCGGGGGCGCGGCGGGTGCGGGCCGCATCTACGGCGTGGACTTCGGCGCGCCGAAGAGCGCGGCACGGCCGCTCGAGGTCACGCGTCAGGCGGTGCGGGTGGCCGTGCAGTCCGGCATCGCCGAGACCGAGGTCGACCAGACCTTCTTCAATCCCGGCGAGCGCGAGGTCGAGGGCTGGTACTGGCTGACCGTGCCCGAGGGCGCTCTCGTCACCGGTTTCGCCGTCGAGAACCGCGGCACGCTGGTCGAAGGCGAGCTGATCGAGCGCAAGGAGGCCGCGCGCCAGTACGGAGCCGCGGCGCTGGCGGGCTACGAGCCGGCGCTCCTGGAATGGATCGACGGCCGCAGTTACCGCGCGCGCATCTACCCGGTGCTCGCGGGCGGCACGCGGCGGGTGGTCATGCGCTACCTACAGATGCTGCCGCTGGTCGACGGACGGCTGCGCTACCACTTCCCCATGCGCGCCGACCCGCCGGTGCGTATCGGCGAGCTCTCGCTGACCGTGGACCTGGGCAAGGCCGGTCGATCGATGGACCTGTCGACCCTCGAAGACGCGCGCATCGAGAACGCCGGTGAGAAGGTCACCATGCGCCGCTCGGGCTTCACCCCGCAGGCCGACTTCCTGCTCGAGGCGCGACTGCGCGACCTGCCCCCGCCAGTGCGGGTGGCGCGCTTCTCGGCCGGGGCCGAGTCCGCGGACTTCGTGATGCTGCGCTATGTGCCCGACCTGGAATTCGCGACAGCCCCCAAGCAGCCGGGCGCTGTCGTGGTCGTGGTGGACACCTCGGCGGGTAACGACGATTCCACCCGGCAGCTCGAGGTCGCGGCGGCGGAAGCCATTCTGCGCTCGCTCGCCGACGACGATCGGTTTGCCCTGATGGCGCTCGACGTGCGGCCCAAGATGCTCTATCCCGCGACCGGGCTGGCCCCGGCCACCGAGGCCGAGGTGGGCAAGGCGCGCGAGCTGCTGGCCGCGCATCCGCCGGGTGGTGCGACCGATCTGGGCGCCCTCTTCGACGTGGCCCTGGCCCGCCTGCACGGCGCCGAGCAGCCGGCCGTCATCTACATCGGCGACGGCCTCGCCACCTCGGGTGAGATCGGTGGCCAGCGTCTGCAGGCGGCTCTGCGGCGCAGCCTGGCCACCTCGCGGGCGCGCCTCTTCACCGTCGCGGTCGGCGGCGAGGCCAACCACGGGTTCCTCGATGCCCTGGCGCATGCGGGCGGCGGCCGCAGCTTGCGCGTGGGCACCGCCGAGGAAGCGGGCAGCCGCGCTCTGGAGCTGGTGGCCGCGCTCAAGACACCCACCGTGACCGACTTCGAGCTGGACGCGGGGGCGGGCCTCGACGAGGTCTTCACCTCGGCCGACGGCAAGGTTTCCTGGGGGGGAGAGCTCACG
>JBEKGT010000385.1:0-2253 GCA_050012655.1 Gemmatimonadales bacterium
ACAAGGATCCGGGGGCTCCGATCGCCGGCTTCGCGGACCTGTTCGTCCAGGGCGACCTCTTCGAGATCGTGCCCGAACTCATCGGCCAGCTCAAAGCACACCGTTCAGGCGCGGAATGACGAACCGCGCGGCACGGCTCTCCGCGCTCCTCCTCCCGCGTATGGCACTCGAAGGCCTTGATGCTGCATTTGCCCCGCGCCGAAACGATCCGCAGCCCTTCTCTGGCGCGCCGTCCAGCTCGTCAACCTCCTCCAACGGGCTGGACGGCGTAGCCCTTCTGACGGAACGCCACCGCCCCGTGCCCTCGAGTCATGGCGACATCTTCGCCGGCACCGCACGTCAGACTGGCGACGGCTCCGTGAGGACGTCCTCCAGGAACGCCTGATGAGCGAATCGATCACGCACGTCCCGCTCTGGCCGCTCGTTGCCGTCCTGTTCTGGGGCTCCGCGACGCTGTTCGCGCTCCATATGGCTCGCCATTTGCGGGTGATGGGTGCCGTTCGCCCCACGGCGCCGTTGCGCGACGTGCAACGGCGCCTGGCCGCACTTGTCCGGTACGCCTTCCTCCAGGCTCGGATGTTCCGCGACCCTCGGGCGGGCGCCTGGCACTACGCGGTCTTCGCGGCGTTCGTTCTGCTCGCCACGGGCGTGGCGAGCGCCGCGACGGGCGGTCTCGTGGAGGCAGTCGTCGTCTGGCCAGCTGGGGGCCTGCTCTGGGCCGTGCTGCTCTTCCTGCGGAACGTCGCCGCGGTCGCGGCGCTCGTTGGGATCGCCTACTTCCTGTTCCGCCGGCTCGTCTCGCGCCCGCGGCGCCTGACCCTCTCGGGCACTGGAGTCGCGCTCCTGCTCCTCATCGGCGGCATTCTAGTCGGCGAGCTCGGAGCCCTCTCCTGCGAGGCCGCGCGGTGGGGTCCTCTCCCCGGCGCGGTCGTGACGAATACGATCGGCTCGCTCATCTCGGGCTGGGACCCCCGCCTGCTGGAGTGGCTGTTCGGGCTCTTCTTCTGGGCGCACATCCTGTCCGTGGCAATCTTCTTTGCGTGGCTGCCCTCGACCAAGCACCTGCACGTCGCGACCTCCTTCTTCAACGTCTACCTCCGCAAGCTTGAACCCCGCGGCGCCCTGCCGCCGCTGGACCTCGAGGCAGAGGACGCCACGTTCGGCCTCCGCACCCTCGGCGACCTCGCCTGGAAGGACGTCCTCGACGGCCTGACCTGCACCGAGTGCGGCCGCTGCCAGGATGCCTGCCCGGCCAACGTCACGGGCAAGCCCCTCAACCCGAAGGCGCTCGTCATGGGAATCCGCGAGCTGACTACCGAGTCGGAGCACGGGGTTCCCCCGGTCGCCCTCCCGCTGCTCGACCGTGTCATCTCCTACGACGCGGTCTGGGACTGCGTTACCTGCGGGGCCTGCGTCGAGGCCTGCCCAGTCCTCATCGAGCACGTCGACAAGATCGTCGGGGTTCGGCGAAACCTCGTCCTGGAGGAGAGCCGCTTTCCGGCAGAGGTCAAGGCGGCGTTCCGAGGGATGGAGAATGCCGGCAACCCCTGGGGCCAGCCGGCCTCGGCGCGCATGGACTGGGCGAAGGGCCTCCCCTTCGAAGTCCCAGTTGCGGCGACGGTCGCCCGCGCGGGGGGCCTCGCCGAACTCGAGGTCCTTTGGTGGGTCGGCTGCGCCGCGGCTTTCGACGACCGAGCCCGCCGGGTCGCCCGGGCCTTTGCCACGTGCCTCCACGCAGCGGGCGTCCGCTTCGCAGTCCTCGGGCACGAGGAGGCGTGCACTGGCGATCCCGCCCGGCGTATGGGGAACGAGTACATCTTCCAGATGCTCGCGATGCAGAACATCGAGACCCTCGCGAAGTACGGCCCGCCGGCTCTCGTGACGGCCTGCCCGCACTGCTTCAACACGCTCGCCAATGAGTACCCGCAGTTTGGCGGGCGGTACTCCGTCACACACCATTCCACGTACCTTGCCGACCTCCTCTCAAGTGGCCGCCTCGGGACCCTCGCCCCGGCCGGGGCGGCGACCCGCACGGTCGCCTTCCACGACTCCTGTTACCTCGCCCGCTACAACGGCGTGGTGGACGCCCCTCGCGATGTCCTCCGCTCGGTCCCGGGGCTCAGGCTGCGCGAGTTCGAGAAGTCCGGACGCCAGACGTTCTGCTGCGGCGCGGGCGGCGGGCGGATGTGGATGGAGGAGACCCGTGGCACCCGGATCAACGCCGCCCGCACGAAGGACGCCCTCGCTACTGGC
>JBEKGT010000386.1:0-2250 GCA_050012655.1 Gemmatimonadales bacterium
CCAGCCGGGATAGGTCGCCGGGGTTGGGATTCGACCACGCCATGCGCAAGGAGAAGAGCGCGAAGGCCTGGATGACGATGGGGACCGCGAAGAGGGTGATGCCGAGCTTGGCCCGCCAGGGCCGCTCGCCGTGCCACACCCCGAAGGCGAGGAAGAAGGCCAGGAACCCATGGCTGATGCGCAGATGAACCAGGTACTGTGGGGCCAGGCTCCACAGCACGCCGATGCCGGCCAGCATGCAGAAGAACAGCCCTACCGTGCTGACCGTGATGCGCATCGAGCGCGGGAAAATCTGGTCCGAACCTAGGGCGAAGAGCAGCGCGGCCACCGCCAGGACGAGCGCCAGGAGCCCTGACAGATTCGAGGCGTAGAGCGCGATGTCCGCCAACCAGCGCTCGGCCGTGGTGCCGTTCTGGGTGGGCAGGAAGACGGCGCTGGCGACGCGATAGAGGACCAGATCCGCGAACGCGGCCAGGGCGAGCAGGGCGGTGAGGTTCGGCGCGGGTAGCTGCCTTCGCATGGTGATCCGGCCGCAGTATATTCCGCTCGCGGCACTTGCGTGGGTCGCCCTCGCGGAATTTGGCCAAAATGATAGATTCCTCCTGACGCGCGACCCGTTCCAGAGCGGAACCAGCGGCCGGGCGTCAAGGGACCCACCATGCACGGCGGTGAAGACTACCTCGCGGGGCTCGCGCAGATTCACACACGTGACAGCCTCGATGACCGCCGCTCGCTCTGGCGTCAGGGCATGGCCAGCCTGGCGGCGGCGGCTGCGGACCAGCAGCCCACGCCGCTTGAAGGCCTGGCCACCGACCAATTGCTCGCCAGCCTCCGCTCGGCCTTGGGCGCGGGTCTGGTCGACGATCTTTCGTTTCTCTCGCGGCCCGATGCCGCGTCCGCCCTCTTCGAGTTGGCCGGCGCCTTGCCCCCGAGCCCGGAAAAACGCGAGCTGGGCCGCCGCGTGCTGGTCGCCCTGCACGAGGGCGACGCCGCCACCTTCGTGACCCTGGCCACCGCGCTGGCGCTGTCCTCGCCGCGCGCGCTCGGGGGCGCCCAGATCCGCGCGCGCGTCGCGCTCTCGTTGCGCCTGCCGCTCTCCTCGGTGGCGCATGTGGACGGCTTGGCCCTCGCCCTGGTCTCGCGGCCCGAGCTCGAGCGCGACTGGCTGTCGGCGCATTCCATCGGCGCGCTGCCGGCGCGGCGGCTGGCCGGCCGCCTGCTCGAGCGCGCGGCGCGCGAGGCCGCCAAGCGGGCCAAGGAGGGCGACGATAGCGGGATTCGCGTGTTCGAACGCTCCACGGTGCGCACGGCGTGGAGCCGGCTCATCACCGATCGCGAGTCGCTGGTGTGGCGGCACGTGGCCGTCGCGCGCGGGCTCCTGGCGGTCGCGGCGCCCCTGCGGGCGGCCGAGATCCAGCGCGATCTCTCGCCCCGGTTGGGACCCAGCGAATGGCGGCGGGCCGCCACCTCCCTGGCCGCCACGGTCGCCCACGATCCGGGCACGGCCTTGCCCGCCTGTTTGAAGCTGCTGGGCAGCGAGCTGCAAGAGCGCGACAACGGCATCGCCTCGGCGATGATCTTCGGCCTGTCCCGCGTCGTCGAGCAGGAGCCCGAGGCCGCCCTGCAGGTGGCGGGCACCGCCATGGACGTCCTTGAGAGCACGGGCGACGAAACCTCGGGGGAACGCCAGGTCACCTTCCGCGCGCTGCGCGAGCTGGACGTGGGGCTGCTCGCCACCTCGGTCCTCGCCGACCTGCTCACGGTCCGCGAGCGCAATCAGGCGGGGCCGAGCCCACTCACCGGGATCTTGTGGCGCCTGGGAAGTTGGCTGCTCGTGCACGAACAACAGCCGGTCACGGGCGAGGAGATCCCGCACCTGACCTTGCGCTTCCGCCAGCTCCGTACCCTGCTGCACCTGGTGGACACGGAGATCGGCGATGGGGATGAACCCACGGCCGAGGTGCGCGCCCGGCTCCTGCACGTGTTCAAGCTGCTCGCCCAGCGCGCTCTGGGCGACGCGCCCTCGCCCCTGCGCCGGCTGCTCTGCGCGACCATGGCACGCGCCGCGGACGCCCTGGCCCGCGATCAGGTGGCGGAGCTGTCCGACGTGTTCGTGGCCACGCTGTGGAGCCTGAGCAGCGCCGCCGACCTGCGCGCCCTGGCCGAGGCGTGCATGGTTCCCGAGTTCAAGGAGCTGTTCGCCTCGGCCGCCGTGGTGCCGCGCGCCTTGGCCGAACGCGGCGGGCGCGG
>JBEKGT010000387.1:0-2241 GCA_050012655.1 Gemmatimonadales bacterium
GTTCCATCGTGGAGCCGCAGGGCAACAGGGGCAATCGGTCTCCCCTTTGGCCCGATTCCGGCGCCCGCTCGCTTAGGGACGGGCGCGATGGCGTGGCTGGATCGCCGCGGCCGTCATCCTGCGACGGCCCGACGTGTGCCCCTTGGCCTGCCGCCCGGCCTCAATGCGTCCTGGCGTACTTCGCCTGCAGCTGCTCCTTCGACTCCGCGTGCGCCGGATCGGGGATGATCGCGCCGTCCACCGGGCAGACCTCGAGGCACTTCGGGCTGTCGAAGTGGCCGACGCACTCGGTGCACTTCTCCCAGTCGATCAGGTAGATCGGGTCACCCTGCGAGATGGCTTCGTTCGGGCAGTCGGCTTCGCACGCACCGCAGTTGATGCACTCCGCCGTGATCGTCTTGGCCATTGCGGCTCTCTCCGTGACCGAAGGTCTTGGACTTCGTTGCGGCGCGGCCGGCCATGAGGCGGACAGCGCCGACGTGGGCAGTGGCCGCAGACGCAAGAAGGATGCGAGCAGTTCGATCTCGGGTATGCTTCCGAAGCGTGAGGAGGACGCCGGTGAGAACCGATTTCAACCGATTGACCCGTCGCCTGCCGCCGCCCTCATCGCCGCAGCTGCTCGCACGGGTCGGGCCGCGCCGTGCGCGGCGTGATGATGACCAGATCGTAGCTCTGCCGCTCATCCGCCTTGGGCGCCGCGCCGTCCTCCTCGCGCTCGAGCAGCCCCACCACCAGTAGCCGCTTCCGCGGCGCGACGCGGGACAGGATGCGCGGCACGGCGATGTCGCGCCGCACGTGGCCGTTCCCGGCGATGAGCCACGCCGGACCGCCGCCGCTCGCCAGGAGCAGAGCATGGGTCATGGCGGCGTCGCGCACCTCCTGCGCCGCGATCATCCCGGGGACCATCGTCTCGGGGAGCTGGCGGCAGTGCCCCACCACGATCTCCGTGTCGAGCACCGCCCGCGACGCGCTGTCGAGGGGCGCCCGCGCGATCAGCTGCCGCAGCGGCTCTGGCGCCCCGCTCGTCCCGCTCATCACCACCGGCCCCAGCTGTGCCCGCGACATGTTGCTGCCCCAGAGGCTGCGCCCGACGGCCAGCGCGGCCGTCACCACGGGCTCGTGCATCGGCCAGCGCCACCCCCGGCGGTCGAAGCCGTTCCGGTCGAGCCAGACGGTCAGGCTCTCGCCGCCAGCGGGCGGTGCGATGGGCCCCTCACTCGCCGCGAACTGCTCGAACACCACCGCTGGATGGCGCGACGCGAACGTGCGGAGCAGGGACGCGCGCACGGCCATCGCCACCGGGTTGTCGTGGACCTCGCCAAGGAGGACGAAGTCCGCCGAGCCGACGCGGCGCAGGAGATCGGCCGTAGCGACCGGCGCGCCGGTCGGGCCGTCCACGAGAGCCGTCGAATCCGGGAGCGCGAAGGCGGCGGGTGACAGGCGGGCGGGCGCCGGATGGCACGCGCCCAGCAGGAGCAGGGGGAGCCATAGGAGACGTCGCATCGAGGAGCGTCCTTCGCCCGCGGTTGTGAGGTGGTCCGCCTTCACCGGCCCGCCGGCCTTCCTGGCGCCGCCGGCGGGTGCAGCTCGTACCCCGCGGGCGGCTCGGCGCCCAGCAGGTTCCGGACGAAGTAGTCCCAGCGCCGCCGCACCATGTACGGCTCGCTCCCGAACCCGTGGCGGCGGTTGGGCAGCAGCAGCAGGTCGAAGTCCTTGTTCGCCCGGATCAGCGCGTCCACCAGCAGCAGCGTGTTGTACGGCGGCACGTTGTCGTCGGCCGTGCCGTGCGCGAGCAGCAGCTTCCCCTTCAGGTTCCCCGCCAGCAGCTGGTTGGCCTGGTTGTCATAGTTGGTGGTGCTGTCGGGTCGGACCACCTCGAGCCCCTGCCACTTCTCGCCCCAGTCGTCCTCGTACTCGCGGTTGTCGTGATTGCCGGCCTCGGAGACGGCGACCTTGAAGAAGTCGGGATAGCGCAGGATCGCGTCCGCGGCGGCGAGGCCCCCACCCGAGTGGCCCCAGACGCCGGCGCGGTCGACGTCGATCCACGGGTACCGCCGAGCCAGCTGCTGCATCCCGGTCACCTGGTCGGGGAGCCCGTTGTCGCCCATGTCGCCGTAGTAGGCGGCCATGAACGAGTGCGAGCGCATCGGCGTGCCCATCGCGTCCAGCTGCACCACGATGAACCCCAGCTCCGCCAGCGCCTGGCAGTCGCCGCGCGCCGCCGCGAAGCTGCGCGATCCG
>JBEKGT010000388.1:0-2238 GCA_050012655.1 Gemmatimonadales bacterium
GTCGCGCGGCGGCCGTGCGCTCGCGAGCCGGGCGCGGCGCTGCTCGGGCGGTCGGACGGCTCCCTGCGGTCGCACGGCGCCCGCCCTGCGCGCGGCGCACCCGCCTCGCTCGCCGGCCGCCGCGCTCCGCCGGACGCCGGCGCGGCGGGACCCCCGGGGTAGGGCCCGCGAGCCTGCTCCGAGCGGGGCGCCGGGGTCCTAAACGAACTCGGCGCGCAGCCAGCGCCGATGTCGGGGCTGTCCAGGCGGCCTCAGCGCCGCTAGGACGCGCGAACGAGGTGCGGTGGAGGTCCCGGGTGCCCCCCGCTGGAAACCGAAGCTCTCCGGCCCGGCCAGCGCGCCGGCGTCGCCGCCACCGACAGGGCGCGGCTGGCCCGCGGCGGCCGCGCGCTCGCGAGGCGGGCGCGGCGCTGCTCGGGCGGTCGGCCCCGCCGCCGCCGGCGGCCTTGCGCTCGCGTGGCGTGCCGCGCGAGCCGGGCTGCGCCCCGTGAGTGCTCGCCTCGGCTCGCACGGCGCACCAGCGCTCGCCGGCCGCCGCAGGCCGGGACCCTCCGCAACGATCGGCTCCTCGGCCGCAACGATTGCGTACCTCGGCCCGCCGAGCGTACCGTTACCGTGTGACCGGACTTTGAGGGGAGCCTCGATGCCGGTCACTGCCAAGCTGTCCCAGAAGTTCTATCAGCGTCTCGGCGACGACGTCGCCAACGAACTCGTGGAGTGGCTCAACGCGGTGGATACGAGCTATCGGCAGGAGTTCAAGGACCTGTTCGAGGCCAACTTCGGGCGCGTCGAGGCGCGGATGGACGAGCTTCGCGCCGAGATGCGCTCGGACCTTGGTCGCCTCGAGACCCGCTTTGAAGAGCGAACAGGCGCCCTCGAATCGCGGCTGGACGCCAAGCTCTCGGAACTCAAGTCCGAGCTGCTGCGGTGGATGTTCCTCTTCTGGGTCGGCACGATGGGCACGGTGCTGGCCATCCTGAAGCTCTAGAGCCCTGACAATCCAAGGCGGCCTTGCGCTCGCGTGGCGTGCCGCGCTCGCCGGCCGCCGCCACGCAATATTTCGCTCTGTTCTCCGGTGACCGGCCACAGTACTCTGGCACGCATGAAGCCGAAGACCCCGGTCGTGCGCGCCGATCGCAGCTACGAAACTGTTCTGGCGGATGTCGTAGGCCTCATTGCGGCCGCCCGCCGAGTGTCCGCGCGCTCGGTCAACGCCATCTTGACGACCACCTACTGGTCGATCGGCCGCCGGATTGTCGAGCAGGAGCAGCGGGGCGCGACGCGGGCGAGCTATGGCGAAGAACTCCTCGCGCGCCTGTCCCACGACCTCAGCGAGAGGTTCGGGCGTGGGTTCGGCCGCTCCAACCTGTTTCAGATGAGGGCCTTCTACCTCGCTTACCGCGGCATAGACCAGAGCGAGCCTGGAAGACCGGGCCGGGAACGTGCGATCGGAAAAGTCCAGACGCCGTCTGGACAATCCGCCGAAGGAGTAGGCATTGCCGCCGTGACTACGCGCTTTCCCCTGCCGTGGTCCCATTACGTCCGCCTGCTCTCGCTGAGAAGCCCGGAGGCCAGGCACTTCTACGAGACCGAGGCGCTTCGGGGCGGATGGAGTGTCCGACAACTCGACCGGCAGATCGATAGTCAGTTCTACGAGCGGACGGCGTTATCGCGGAACAAGGCGGCAATGCTCCGCCGCGGAGAGAAGCGGCAACCGGAGGACGCGGTCACTCCCGAGGAGGAGATCAAAGACCCCTACGTCCTCGAGTTCCTGGGGCTCAAGGACGAATACTCCGAAACCGAGGTCGAGGCGGCGCTGATCGAGAAGCTCGAGACCTTCCTGCTCGAACTCGGTGGCGACTTTACCTTCGTAGGGCGGCAGCGACGCCTGCGGGTCGGAGACGAGTGGTACCGGATCGACCTCCTCGTCTTTCACCGGAGGCTGCGGTGTCTCGTGGTCATCGACCTGAAACTCGGCAAGTTCACGCACGCCGACGCCGGACAGATGCACCTGTACCTCAACTACGCGCGGGAGCACTGGATGCTGGCGGGCGAGAATCCGCCCGTCGGCCTCATCCTCTGCTCAGCGAAGGACAGCGCGGTAGCTCGCTACGCCCTCGACGGCCTCCCCAACAAGGTGCTCGCCGCCGAGTACCGGACAGCGCTGCCGGACGAGCGGCTCCTCGCTGATCAGGTCGGCAAGACGCGGCAAGATTTGGAGGCGCACTGGAACGCGAG
>JBEKGT010000389.1:0-2232 GCA_050012655.1 Gemmatimonadales bacterium
GCCACAGGGCGTCGTCGGCGAGGAGGCCGCGGACGGAGCCGGCCAGGGTGGTGCCGTGCCACGCCCGTCGGTCGAAGGCCTGGTCGAGGAGACGGAGCAGCAGGGCGGTGCGGGGATCGGGGTGCGCCATCGGAGGAACCTCCCGCCCCAACTTGCGGCGCCCGGGGCGTCGCGGCAACTGTTCCCTGGCCGGCACCACGATCCTCCCACCGTCGGAGAACGATGAGCCAGCCCGCGTACCGTCTCTCCAAGTCGCGCTACACCTACGGGCTGCAGTGCCACAAGCAGCTGTGGTGGCGGGTGCACGAGCCGGACGCGAGCGAACTGGTGCCGGGTCCCGCGCTCCGGGCCCGCTTCGCGGCGGGCACGCGCATCGGCGAGGTGGCCCGCAGCTACGTGCCGGGCGGCGTCCTCATCACCGGCGCGCCGTCGCAGGCGCGCGCACGGGTGGCCGCGACCGAGGCGGCGCTCGCCGCGGGGGCGCCGGCGGTGTACGAAGCGACGTTCGTCGCCGACGAGGTCTACGCCGCGGTGGACATCCTCGAGCGCACGGACGACGGCTTCGCGCTCGTCGAGGTGAAGTCCAGCACGCATGTTCGCGACCAGTACGTGGCCGACGCCGCGATCCAGGCGTGGATCGCGCGGCGCGCCGGCGTGCCGGTGCGCCGCGTCGAGATCATGCACCTCAACCGCGGCTGCACCTACCCGGACCTCTCCGATCTCTTCACCCGCGCGGACATCACGGGCCGTGTGGCGGCGGCGGGTCCCGGCATCCCGGCGGAGATCGCGCGGCAGCTCGCGACGCTGGCGGGGCCGCTCCCCGACGTGACGACGGGCCCGCACTGCTCCAAGCCGTACGACTGTCCCTTCCTCGCGCGCTGCTGGCCTCCCGAGCCCGCCATTCCCGCCGGCATCGCGCCCGAGGCCCGCTCCGCGCTCGCGGACGCGCTCGAGCCGTTCGCGGTGCGACTCGCGTTCCTCGACTTCGAGACGGTGCAGCCCCCGATCCCGGTCTGGCAGGGGTGCCACCCCTTCGACCTGGTGCCGGCGCAGTTCAGCTGCGACGTGGCGGCGCCCGATGGGACGCTGGTCCATCACGAGTGGCTGGCCGAGGGCCCGGGGGACCCGCGCCCCGCGCTCGCGGAGGCGCTGGTGCGCGCGTGCGAGGGCGCGGAGGCCGTCGTCGCCTACTGGGCGGCGTTCGAGCGCGCATGCCTCCACCACCTCGCAGCGGCGGTGCCCGCGCTCGCGCGGCAGCTGGAAGCCATCGCGGCGAAGCTCGTGGATCTTCATCCGGTGGTGAAGCGGCACGTCACCCATCCCGGCTTCCGCGGCAGCTTCAGCCTCAAGAGCGTCCTGCCGGTCCTCGTGGAGGGGCTGGGCTACGAGACGCTGGCTGTTCGCGAGGGGGAGATGGCGACGAACGAGATCGCCCGCCTCCTCTTCGAGGGGGAGGCGATGGGCGCGGCGGAGCGCGCGGCGGTCCGGCGGGCGCTACTGGAGTACTGCGCCATGGACACCCTCGCGATGGTCAAGCTGCTGGAGCGCCTCCGCTCACTGGCGGGCCGCGCCGCCTAGGGTGGAGAGGACCGTGCCCACGCTCGAGGCCGTCCGGGGCGACATCACGCTGGAGGAGACCGACGCCATCGTGAACGCGGCCAACTCATCCCTGCTCGGTGGTGGCGGCGTGGACGGCGCCATCCACCGCGCGGCGGGCCCGGAGCTGCTGGCGGAGTGCCGGGCGCTGGGGGGCTGCCCGACGGGCGAGGCGCGCGTGACCGCCGGCTACGGGCTGCGGAGTCGCCACGTGATCCACGCCGTGGGGCCCGTGTGGCATGGCGGCGGAGAGGGTGAGGTGGCGCTCCTCGTCGCCTGCTACCGCAACGCTCTCGCGATCGCCGAAGCGCGCGGGCTGCGTTCGGTGGCGTTCCCCTCCATCAGCGCGGGAGTCTACGGCTTCCCGATCGAGCGGGCCGCCGCCGTCGCCGTGGGGACGGTTCGCGCGGCGCTCGCCACGGCCCGCCGGGTGGAGCTGGTGCGGTTCGTGTGCTTCAGCGCCGCCGACCTCGCGGTGTACGAACGGGTGCTCGGGGGCCGGCGCGCGGTGATCTGAAGTCTGCCGGCGGCCTTGGGCCTGCAATTATCTTGCATGGATGCGTCGAACGGCCCGCCGCGCCACGCGCGCGGCCAGCGACCACCACGATCCCAAGCGGCTCGCCACTCTGCCGAGGG
>JBEKGT010000390.1:0-2224 GCA_050012655.1 Gemmatimonadales bacterium
CCCGTCACCTTGTGGGTGAGGGCGGCGGCCTTCTTGATCCGGATGACGGCGTCCACGAACGCCGGCAGGGGGCGCAGCCCGGAGATGGGGAAATTCCGGCGGGCGCGCTCGGTCTGTACGCCGTAGAGCGCCGAGGCGGGCACGGCGAGTTCGCCGAGCGGGTCCCGTTCCATGCGTGTGTCAGCCATGGGTGTCGTCCGTTCGCTAGAGGGTCGGGGAATCCCCGGCAACGCTACTGCGACGCGCCGCGAATGGGGAGCGCATCGGTCTTCCGGCGCGCACACGCACGGTTCAGCGCGTCACCTCGACGCAGAGGGCGTCGTTGAAGCGGTTGAAGTAGCTGAAGAGCCCCACGACCATCGAGATCTCGACGATCTGGCCATGGTCCCAGTGGCGCGCCAGCTCGGCGAAGACGGCGTCGGTCACGTCGTGGCCGCTCCGGCCCATCGCCTCGGCGTAGGCGAGCGCGGCGAGCCATCCGGCCTCGAAGCCCGCTCCGGCCACCGGCGCGTCGGCGCGCACCGCCGCCAGCATCGCCTCCGTCGCGCCCAGCCGCCTTGCCAAGGCGGTGTGGGAGGCGAGTCAATACCGGCAGTGGTTGAAGTGCGAGACCCGGACGGCGAGCAGCTCCTTGAGGAGCATCGGGACCGTCCCCTCGTTCATCACCGTCCGGAAGTGCGCGATCATCGTGACCAGGTGCTGCGGCCGCGCGCCGGCGGTGCGGAACATGTTGGGGATGTTGCCGCGCTCGCGGAGGTACGTCTCGAAGATCGTGCGCACCTCGGGCTCGACGTCGTCGGGGCCGAGCGGCTTGAGGCGGGGTTCTCTCATCGTGGCATCCTCCGGTCCGGCGCCGGCACGCGGGACGGCCGGGCGCTCTCGCCGCGGCCGAGGGAGCGCGCCGTCAGTCGAAATAGTCGCCGAGGGGGTGGATGAAGCCGCATCCGGGGCACGGGTTCTTGCAGCCCCAAGGCTTGGGCCGCACCTCCGCGCCGCACCGCAGGCACGCGTTCACGCCGGGCACCAGTCGCGCGAAGGGATTGCTGCGCTTCTCGGCGCCGAGGGTGGTGGCGGGCCCGTGGCCTGCGTAAACCGCCGTCTGGTCGGGGAGCGCGTACAGAGTGTTGCGGATGCTCGCCAGGAGCGTGTCCGCGTCGCCGCCGGGGAGGTCGGTGCGACCCACCGACCCGGCAAAGAGAAGATCGCCCACGAACACCACGCCGTGGCCGGCGAGACAGACGCCGCCCGGGGAGTGTCCCGGCGTGTGAAGCACGTCGAAGCGCAGGCCGCCGACGCCCACCGCCTCGCCCGCGGCGAAGGCGTGGTCGGGGGGCGGCAGCGGGTCGAACGAGAGGCCGAAGGCGCGCGCCTGGTCGGCCGCGCGGTCGTAGAGGGGCCGGTCGGCGGGATGCAGCCAGATGGGTGCGCCCGTCGCGGCGCGCACCGCGGCGACGCCCGCGACGTGGTCCACGTGCGCGTGGGTCAGCCAGATGGCGCGCAGCGTCCACTCCTCGCGGCCGAGGCGGGCGAGGAAGCGGTCCGCCTCCTCGCCGGGATCCACGATGGCCGCCTCCCCTGTGCCGGGGTCGGCGACCAGGTAGCAGTTCTCGGCGAAGGCGCCGTTGGTGAGGGTGACGATCCGAGGGGTGGCCAACGGCCTAGCGGGCCTTGAGGTCGGCCACGTACTTCGCGACCGAGATGGCGGCCGTGGTGGCGTCGCCCACGGCGGTGGTGACCTGGCGGGTCAGCTGCGCGCGCACGTCCCCCGCCACCCAGAGGCCGGGGACCGAGCTGCGCATCTGCGCGTCGGTGATGAAGTGCCCCGCGTCGTCGTGCTCGAAGTGCCCCCGCACCATGCCGGTGTTGGGCTTGAAGCCGACGAAGATGAAGACGCCGCCCACCGGGAGCGCGGACGTCGCGCCCGTCTTCACGTTCCGGAGCGCGAGGTGCTTCACGGCGCCGCCGTCCCCGTCGATCCGCTCGACCACGCTGTCCCAGACGACCGCGATCTTCGGGTTGGCGAACACCCTCTCCTGGATGATCGGCGACGCGCGGAAGGCGTCGCGACGGTGGACGATGTGGACCTTCGAGGCGTAACGCGTGAGGAAGTCGGCCTCCTCGCACGCCGCGTCGCCGCCCCCCACCACGGCCACCACGTCGCTGCGGAAGAAGTGCCCGTCGCAGACGGCGCAGTAGGAGACGCCCTTCCCCGCGTACTCGGCCT
>JBEKGT010000391.1:0-2217 GCA_050012655.1 Gemmatimonadales bacterium
CCGGCCGGCGATCAACATCGGCATCTCGGTGAGCCGCGTCGGCGGCAACGCGCAGATCAAGGCGATGAAGCAGGTCGCCGGGCGGCTCCGGCTCGACCTCGCGCAATACCGCGACCTCGAGGCCTTCGCGCAGTTCGGCTCGGAGCTCGACGCAGCGACGCTGCGCCAGCTGGCGCGGGGCCAGCGCGTGGTCGAGGTGCTCAAGCAGCCGCAGTACCAGCCGATGGGCGTGGCCGAGCAGACGGAGATCATCTACGCGGTCACGAACGGCCTCCTCGACGACGTGGCGGTGGACCAAATCCGCGGGTGGGAGCAGGGCTTCCACGAGTACATGGCGGCGCACCAGCCGGGCCTCGCGGAGGAGATTCGCACCAAGCTGGCGATCCCCGACGACTTGGGCGCGCGGCTCCGCACGGCGATCGAGGCCTACAAGGCGCAGCGGAAGTAATGGCCAAGCCGCGGGAGCTCCGCCGGCGGATCAAGTCGGTCGAGAGCACGCGCAAGATCACCCGGACGATGGAGATGGTGTCCACGTCCAAGCTGAAGCGCGCGCAGGACCGGGTGGTGGCGGCGCGGCCCTACGCCCAGGCGCTGGGCGCGGTGATCGCGGACCTGCTCTCGCCGGAGCTGGCGGAGCGGTTCCCACTGATGCGCCGCCCGGCGCCGCCGGGGCGCGGCGGCCCGCGGCGCGCCGCGCTGCTGGTCATCACGTCGAACCGCGGCCTGGCGGGGGCGTTCAACGCCAACCTCATCCGGGCGGCCCGGGAGCGCGACGCGGCGCTGAAGGCGGCGGGGTACGACGTGGACCTCCACGTCATCGGCAAGAAGGCGGTGGCATACTTCAAGTTCGTCCGCCGGCCGGTCGCGCTGGCGCGGATCGACATCGGCGACCGCCCCACGGCGCAGCACGCCGAGGAGCTGGCGGCGCCCCTGATCGCCGAGTACGAGGCGGGGCGCCTCGCATCGCTCGAGGTGGTGTTCGCGCACTTCAAGTCGGCGCTGGTGACCCCTCCAGAGGTGTTGCGGGTGCTGCCGGTCGAGCCGAAGGCAGGGCCGCCGCCGGGACGACAGGAACGGCGCATGGGCGGTACGCTGAGCCGGCGGCCGGGCGGGCTGCCGGACCGGCGCGCCGGCGGGCGGTCGGAGCCGGCCAAGCCGCGCCGCGCGCCCGCGTACCTCATCCGGCCCGACGCCGACGCGCTGGTGGGCGCGCTGCTGCCGCAATACGTGAAGAACCAGGTGTACCGCGCGCTGGTCGAGACGGCAGCCTCGGAGCACGGGGCGCGCCGCACCGCGATGAAGAACGCCACCGACTCGGCGGGCGACATGTTGGACCTGCTGACGCGCAGCTACAACCGCGCCCGGCAGGGGCAGATCACGCAGGAGCTCTCCGAGATCGTTGGAGGGGCGGAAGCCCTGAAAGGCTAGGTCATGAGTGATGAGTGATGGGTGATAGGCGCTAGGTGATAAGTGATGGGTGCCGGGCGAGCCCTATCACCCATCTCCTATCTCCCAGCGCTTATCACGCATGACTCATGACCTATCACGATGAACTTCCCAGGCCGTCGGAGCTTGCATGGCTGACAACTTCGGCAAGGTCGTCCAGGTCATCGGACCGGTCATCGACGTGGAGTTCGAGCCCGAGCGGCTCCCCGAGCTGTACACCGCGCTGCGGGTGGACGGCACGGGGGCGGCCGGCGAGCCCCTGCACCTCACCGCCGAGGTGCAGCAGCACATCGGCCGCAACCAGGTGCGCGCGGTCGCGATGAGCTCGACCGACGGCGTGGTACGCGGGATGCCGGCGCTCGACACCGGCGGCCCCATCACGGTGCCCGTCGGCAAGCTCGCGCTCGGCCGCATCCTCAACGTGCTCGGCGAGCCGGTGGACGGTGGCGCGCCAATCCCCGCCGACGCCGAGCGGTGGCCGATCCACCGCGAGCCGCCGAAGTTCACCGACCTCGAGCCGAAGACCGAGGTGTTCGAGACCGGCATCAAGGTCATCGACCTCATCGCCCCGTTCGTGAAGGGCGGCAAGATCGGTCTCTTCGGGGGCGCCGGCGTCGGGAAGACGGTCATCATCCAGGAGCTCATCCACAACGTGGCGACGGGCCACGGCGGCCGCTCGGTGTTCTGCGGCGTGGGAGAGCGCACCCGCGAGGGGAACGACCTCTACCTCGAGATGAAGGAGTCGGGGGTCCTCCCGTCCACGGCGCTGAT
>JBEKGT010000392.1:0-2194 GCA_050012655.1 Gemmatimonadales bacterium
ACCCGCACCCCAGCACCGCGATCGTCTTCCCCCCGCCGTCGAGTGCGCCCCGGTGGGCACGCGCATCGAGGCCCCGAGCCATCCCGCTGACCACCACGAGCCCCGCCCGCGCCGCTTCGCGCGCGGCTTCGTACGCGACTTTGATGCCGTAGGTGGTCGGCTCGCGGCTTCCGACGATGGCAACGATGGGGCGATCGAGCAGCGTGAGGTCGCCGAGGGCATAGAGCACCTCGACCTCGGGCCGGATGGCGTGTAGCGCCCTTGGGAAGAGCGGGTCGCCCGGGCGGAGCGTGAGCACTTGGTCGTGAGGCGACGGCGCGACGGGTGGTCGGCCCGCAGGACCGTCGGCGCCGTGCGAGCGGAGCGAGCCGTCCGACGGCGCGTCCGAGGACCGGCTACCCGACGAGCCGGAGCGAGTGAGCGCGGCACCCCCGTCCGGCGAGCCGACTCCAAGGTCCGACGGCCGGCCATCTGACGAGCCGGGCGGCGGCGCGCCGCCGGGCCCGGACGCGCCGTTCACGGCAGCGCGGCCGGCGCCTCCGCGGCCGCGCCCTCGGCGGCGAGGCGGCGCCACAGCGCATCGAGGAAGGCATCGAGCCCGCGGTGGGAGACACTCGAGAGGACGAACTGCGCGAACGCCTCGGGCGTCGGCGGGAGCGGCGGCCACTCCCCCTCCGGCACCAGATCGGCCTTGGTCCACGCCACGCAGTGCGGCTTGGCCGCGAGCGCCGGCGAGAAGCGCTCGGCCTCCTCCCGCAGCATCGCGTACGAGGCGGCGAGGTCCGCCGAGTCGAGCGGCACCATCAGCACCAGCAGCCGGGTGCGCTCGACGTGGCGCAGGAACTGGAGCCCGAGCCCCTTCCCGGCGTGCGCGCCCTCGATGATGCCGGGGATGTCGGCGATGACGAAGGTCCGCTGGCCGCTGAGCTGCACCACGCCGAGGTTGGGCTCCAGCGTCGTGAAGGGGTACGCCGCGACCTTGGGCCGCGCCGCGGTCACCGTGGCGAGGAGCGTGCTCTTGCCCGCATTCGGCTCGCCGAGGAGCCCGACGTGCGCGATCAGCTTGATGGTCAGCCGGATGCGGCGGTGCTCGCCGTCCTCGCCGGGCTGGAACTCGTGCGGCGCCTGGTGCGTGGGGGTGGCGAAGTGCTGGTTCCCCTGCCCGCCGCGCCCCCCCTTCGCCACGAGCAGCCGGTCCCCCGCCTCCAGCACCTCGCCGAGGAGTGCGCCTCCGTCGGCGTCGCGCACCTCGGTGCCGAGGGGCACGGGCAGCTCGACGTCCTCCGCCGAGCGGCCGGTCTCCTGGTTGGGGCCGCCGTGGTCGCCGCCTTCGGCGGTCCAGCGCCGGTGGTAGGTGTAGTCGAGCAGGGTCCAGAGGCCGGGGTGCGCGACGACGTAGATGCTGCCGCCGTGGCCGCCGTCGCCGCCGGATGGGCCGCCCTTGGGGACGAACTTCTCGCGGCGGAAGGCGGCCATCCCGGACCCGCCGTCCCCCGCGAGGACGTCCACCACCACCTCGTCAATGAACACGCTAGTCGTGCGCCAGGGTGTCGCGCAGCTCGCGCCACAGCTGCCGAGCCACCGCCACGCGCGCTTCGGGGAGCCGCTCGGCCGCGGCGAGCTCGACCACGCTCTCCACCGCGTCGGGCGCGGCCCCGGCGTTGAGGGCGCCCTTGAGGTGCGCCAGGAGCTGCCGCGGCGCGTCCTGCGGGACGAGCATCGCCACGGAACAGAGCTCGCGCCGCGCGAGGTCGAGGCCGGGACGGCTCACCGTCTTGCCATAGCCGTCCACGATCATCCAGGTATCGAGCGCGGGATGCAGGGCGTGGACGTTGTGGCGGAGGCGCTCGTAGTGAGCGCCGTAGATGACGCGGCAGGTGGCCTCGCCGCGCGCGAGCCATTCGCGCCACCCCTCGTACTGCGACGGCTCGCCCCCGTCCGCGTGGTCGGGCTCGAACCGGCGCAAGGCGCCGGCGGCAAGGAGCGCGCGCGGGTAGCCTACGAACAGCACACTCGAGAGGAGCAGCTCTTCGAGCCAGATCGCGGGCGTGCCCGCGCCCCGCGCGTTGCGCATCCGCTCCTCGAGCACCGCCTCCGGCAGGTCGAAGAGCCCCAGCGCCACGCGCAACAGTCCTCGGGTCTCGGCATCCATCGTAATCACGGTAGTCCCTCCGTTCATGCGCCGCGCATCGCC
>JBEKGT010000393.1:0-2182 GCA_050012655.1 Gemmatimonadales bacterium
CGCAGGGGCCGCGGCTACCCGCCGAGCCGGGGGCGTGGCACCGCGCGCCGACCGGACTTCCCCTCGCGCGAGGGGGGTCGTATTCTCCGCCTCGATGACCCCACCGGACGTCACTCGCACGCGGCCCCGCAGATCCCATCTCCTCGTCGCCGCGGGCTGTGCGATGCTGGCCGCGTTCCTGACCCCGGGATTCCAGAGCTTCGAGACGCCACCGCTCGCCACGGTGCGCGCCCTCGTCACTAGCGGCCGCGCCGGCCTCGCCGCCTACCCCGGCCCCACGTACCGCGCTGGCGCGGACGGTCGCTTCTACACCGACCACGAGCTCGGCACGGCGCTCGTCGCGTACCCCGTCGGTCTCGCAGCGGAGGGCCTGTCCCGCGCGACGGGAGCGGACTTCAAGCGCCTCTTCGAACTCGGCTGCGGCCTGGCCGGGTGCGTCCTGGCGGCGCTGGCTGTACTGCTCTTGCTGAGCCTGGCCCGCGAGCTCGAACTCGAGGAGCGCCGGCTCCTCCCTCCCCTGCTCGTCCTGCTGCTGTCGAGCCAGTACGTCGTCTACGCGACGAGCCTGGCCGACGTCGCCGTGTCCGCGCCCCTCGCCGCCGGCTGCGCACTCTGCTGGGCGCGGGCGGACCGGGGGCGGCGGGCCGCATGGCTCCTCGCCGGCCTCTACGCCGGCGCGCTGATGGTCGTCAAGCTCTCGAACGCGACCTTCCTCGTGCTGCTGGTGTTGCTGGCCCTCGCGCACGGCTTACGCGGCTACGGGCACCGCCTGGTCGCGGCCTCGCTCGTGGTGGCCGGCGCGCTGCCCGCGCTCGCCCTGGCGCTGTGGTGGAACGCCGTCCGGACGGGCTCGCCGCTGCACGCGCCGTATCTCGCCGAGCTCCACGGATTCCACGCCGCCGGCGTGCCCGAAGCACTGGTCGGATCACTGGTGAGCCCCGACAAGGGGGTGCTCGCGTACACGCCGGCCCTCCTCGGCCTTCCTCTCGCGCTCCGGCCCCTGTGGACGGGCGGCCGCCGCGGCCGCTACCTCGCGTTGGTGGGCGGCAGCCTGGCCCTCGCGCTGCTGCGCATCAGCGGCATGCCCGAGTGGACCAGCGCAGGCGGGTGGGGGATCCGCTACTACGTGCCGTGGGTCCCGCTCCTCCTTCTGCCGCTGGCCGCGATGCTCGGGGAGCGTCCCTCAGCCCGGCGACGGTGGGTCAGCCGCGTCGTGTGGACCGCCACGGCGCTCGGACTCGTGGTGAACCTCGCGGGCGTGCTCACGAACCAGATGTACCGCCAGCAGGCGTGCGGGTACGCGGCGTGGTCCTTCGACGGGATGAACGCCTGCGCGGTGCGCGCACTGCCGGGCAATCTGGCCCGCGCCGTGGGCGCGAAGGTCCCCGAGATCGTGGTGCCCGACGCCTCCGCGGCCGACACCTTCGCCTCGAACCGCCTCGCCGTGTGGTGGTACGCGGCGCGGCGGGCCGGCGTGCCCCCGGCCCTCTCCTGGGGATTGGGGTTGTTCCTGCTGGGGAGCGGCGCGCTCCTGCTCCGGGCAGGCATCCACAGGATGGGGCCGTTCGAGGGCGACGGGTCGCCCGAGCCCGTGGGCGGGCCCGGTCCAAGCCGGGCGGTTCCGTCGTGACCCGCACCCAGCGGTACGTCGGCGGCGTCCGCGTCCACGCGCTCCTTCAACATGAACCGGCGTACGCGGGCGGAAGTTCCGTGAGGCACGCCGCCGCGAGGCACAGGGAGCGCTCCGCCTAGCTTCACCGCCGGGGACGGGCTAAATACAGCGCCATGCCGGCTACCCCCAGCAGCAGCGAACAACAGGCGCACGCCGCGCCGACAAGCAGGTACGCCGAGTTCGCGGAGGGCATTGCCTTTCGCCTCGTGCAGCCCGACCGCCCGGTGCCGGCGTGGGCCCTGCCCCTGAGGGCGCTCCTCCAGCGCGCCGGCTCCGATCTCGACGCGTTCAACACCCGCCTGCCGGACGGCGCGCGCAGAATCCGCCCCCTGCTCCGGCCGCTGCTCGCCACCCCGCGCATGTCCACCTTCGCCGTCGCAGCGCTCATCAACGAAGGCGTGCGCCGGATGAGCGCCGACCAGAGCTTCGTGAACGTGGGTGTCTGGCACGGCTTCACGCTGCTGGCGGGGATGGCGGGGAACCTCGACCGCCGCTGCGTGGGCGTGGACG
>JBEKGT010000394.1:0-2156 GCA_050012655.1 Gemmatimonadales bacterium
CTGGCCGCCGGCTGCCGCTTCATCGCGAGCTACCCGATCACGCCGCAGTCGGAGGTGATGGAGTTCCTGAACCGCGAGCTGCCGAAGTTCGGCGGCACGATGGTGCAGGGCGAGGACGAGCTCGCCTCCATCGCGATGGCGATCGGCGCGTCGTACGCCGGGGTGAAGTCGATGACCGCCTCGTCGGGCCCGGGCATCTCGCTCAAGCAGGAGGCCATCGGCCTCGCGTCCATCGCCGAGATCCCGCTCGTGGTGCTGAACGTCCAGCGGGTGGGGCCCTCGACGGGCATCCCGACCAAGACCGAGCAGGGTGACCTGCTGCAGGGCATCTTCGGCACCCACGGCGACGCGTCGAAGGTCGTGGTCGGCACCACCGACGTCGAGGACTGCTTCTGGGTGACCGCGGACGCGTTCAACATCGCCGAGGAGTACCAGACGCCGGTGATCGTCCTCTCCGACCAGTTCATCGGGCACCGCACCGAGATCCTGCGGCCCTTCGACCTATCGAAGCTGACGGTCAAGGACCGGAAGAAGCCCGCTGAGGCGGACCTCGCGGCGGTGGATCACCGCCACGGCTTCGCACGGTTCGCCTACACGGACGACGGGGTCAGTCCGATGTCGCTCCCCGGGATGCCGGGGGGCTCGTACCTCAACTCGGGGCTCGAGCACGACGTGGTCGGCGCGCCGCTCTCGGGCGTGGCCGGGCACCAGAAGATGACGGAGAAGCGCTGGACGAAGCTGGACAGCGTCGCGGAGCGGTACCGCCATCTGACACTGGTGGCGGGCTCGGCCGGCGCCGAGGTCGGGATCATGGCGTGGGGCGCCTGCAAGGGCGCGGTGCTCGAGGCGGTGGCGCGGCTCGAGGCGTCGGGGGTGAAGGCGCGGGCCGTGGTGCCGCGGCTCCTCTGGCCGTTCCCGGTCGCCGACGTCGAGGCGGCGCTCGAGGGGCTGCGCACGATCCACGTGGTGGAGCTGTCGTACTCCGCGCAGTTCCACACCTTCCTGAAGAGCCAGCTGAGCGCGGAGGTCGCGGGGCGGCTGGTGCGGCACGCGCGGGCGGGCGGCGCGCCGCTCGGCGTGGACGAGGTGCTCGCGTGGGTGCGCGCCGACGGCCGGCGCGTGGCGGCGGACTGAGGAGGCACGGACGCATGGCGCATCAAGCGGTGGCTCGGCTCTCGGTCAAGGACTACAAGGCGGACCTCAAGCCCGTCTGGTGTCCCGGCTGCGGGGACTTCGGCGTGGTGGCGGCCGTGTACCAGGCGCTCGCCAAGCTGAACCTCGATCCCGACAACACGGTCCTGGTGAGCGGCATCGGGTGCAGCTCGCGCCTGGCGGGCTACGTGAACACGTACTCGTTCAACACCATCCACGGCCGCGCGCTCCCGATCGCGACGGGCGTGAAGCTCGCCAACCCCGGCCTCACCGTCCTGGTGGCGGGAGGCGACGGCGACGGCTTCGCCATCGGCACCAGCCACTTCGTGCACACGGCGCGGCGCAACATCGACATCGCGTACGTGTGCATGGACAACGGCATCTACGGGCTCACCAAGGGACAGGTCTCGCCGACGTCGCCGCACGACCTGGTGACCAAGACCAGCTCGTACGGGAACATCGAGGCGCCGATCAACCCGGTGCTGATGGCGCTCACCTGCGGCGCCACCTTCATCGCGCGCGCCTTCTCCGGCGACCCGAAGGCCTCGCAGGAGATCATCGCGGCGGCGATCGCGCACCGCGGCTTCGCCTTCGTGCACATGGTCTCGCCGTGCGTGACGTACCGCGGGCGGGAACAGTTCGACATCGTCCGCGAGCGGATCCGCGCGCTCCCCGAGGGCTTCGACCCGACGAACCGCGACCAGGCGCGCGCGGTCGCCTTCGAGGACACCGAGCAGGTCATCAGCCTCGGCCTGATCTACCGCGAGGAGCGGCCGACGTTCGAGGACGGCCACGACCGGGCCCGCCGCAAGGCGCAGGCGCGGGGGCCGTTCACCTACGACGATCTCCTGCATAGTTTCATTCCCGACTACGAGGCCGCCGCCGCGCGGGGGTAGCGGCGCGGCGGACCCGGGCGGTGCGGGAGGGCCAGCGGTCGTGGCCCTCCTGCCGTTCCGGGGGGCGTGAGGTCGCGGCAGCGGAGGTGCGCGTGGGCGGAGGCGGGA
>JBEKGT010000395.1:0-2150 GCA_050012655.1 Gemmatimonadales bacterium
AAGCTGCCCGAGGGCACACCGCGGATCGCCAGCACCGAGGTGAAGTGGGAGAAGGAGACCGAGGCCTACAAGCGCACGCGGTCGCTGGTCGTCGAGGACCTCGACGAGAAGACCACCGCGAAGCTCCAGGACACCGCGCTCGCCGCCTACCAGGCCCTGAAGCTGCGGGACTACGGCCGCGTGGACATGCGCCTGACCCCCAAGGGCCAGGTCTACGTCATCGAGGCCAACCCGAACCCGTGGCTCTCGTCCGGGGCGGAGTTCGCTCTGGCGGCGCGGAAGTCGGGACGCACCTACACCGACCTGATGCGGGACATCGTGGACCTCGCGATGGCCCGCTACGCCTAACCGCCTGCCCGCGCGCTAGCCGGCCCGGACCTCGGAGTGCGAGCCGAGGGACGCCGAGCCGTGCAGCCCCTCCACCGTCACGTCGTCCCCGAGCAGAGCGCCGTCGAGGTGGCAGCGCTCGATCCGGCACGCCTTCCCGATGATCGCGTCGGTCAGCGTGCTCTCGCGCACCACCGTGCCCGCCTCGATCGTGACGTTCGGGCCCACGGTAGACTGCTCGATCACCACATCGTCCTCGATGAGCACCGGCTCGCGGATCGTCACCCCCGGTGCGAACTGGCGCGCCGCCGTCCGCCGGGCCCCGGGCGCGCGCCCGGAACCGCCGAGCCCCTGGGCCCTGCTGCCCACGAGCTTCTCCAGCAGGATGCGGTTCGTCTCCAGCACCGTATCCAGCGTGCCACAGTCGTACCAGCCGCCGACCTCCGCCGTCTTGATGCGCCTCCCGTGCTCGATCATCCACTGGAACGCATCCGTCAGGTACCACTCGCCCTTGTTCTTCGGCGAGGCCAGCACGTGGTCGATCCCCTGCCACAGCGCGTCCACGTCGCGGATGTAGTACAGCCCGATGTTCGCCAGCTTCGAGATCGGCTCCTTCGGCTTCTCGACGATGCGCGTCATGTACCCTTGGGCGTCGGTCACCACCACGCCGAAGCGCTGGTAGTCTTCGACCTCCTTCGCCCAGATGATCCCGGCGTCCTGGCAGGTGGTCGCGAGCCCCAGATCCGCCTCGAAGACCGTGTCCACGAAGATGATGAGCACCGGTCCGTGCACGAACGGCCGCGCCAGGTTGATCGCCCCCGCCGTGCCGTCCTGCACCTTCTGCTCGACGAAGCGCGAGGGGATGTGGTAGCGCCGGTGGACGTACGTCTCCACCTGCTCCTTGAGGTGGCCGGTGATGAAGATCAGCTCCTCCACCGGGAGCCCCTCGAGCTTGTCCATCACCCAGTCCATGACTGGGCGGCCGGCGACGCGAATGAGCGGCTTGGGAACGAGGTGGGTGTGCGGCCGGAGCCGCGTGCCCCTGCCGGCCAGCGGGATGATGACCTGCATCAGGATACCCGTCCATAGCGGTCCTGGAGGCGGACCACGTCGTCGAGGTGGGGGGTGGAGGCCTCGAGCACGTCGGTGTCCTCGAGCGCCTCGAACTGGTGCACCAGCCCGGTCGGCACCTGCTGCGCCTCGCCCGCGCCCATCACGCGGTCCACGAGCGTGCCCTGCGCGTCACGGTAGCGGAAGATCATCCGCCCCCGCAGCACGAAGATGGACTCGTGCTTCTTCTCGTGGTACTGCAGGCTGAGCAGGTGGCCCGCGTTGATGTGCAGGATCTTGCCCACGTAGCGGTCGGTGGACGCCCACAGGAGCTCGTGGCCCCACGGCTTCTCCACGCGCACCGGCGCGAAGGCGTACGGATGGTCGCTCATCAGCGCTCGTTCAGGGTGAGGGTGAGGGACGATGGTGACGTGACGCAGGCGCGGACGCAGACGCCGCAGCCGACGCACGCCGCCCCGATGAGGGGACGGCCCTTCGCATCGAGGTCGAGCGCCGCGGGGCCGATCGGGCAGACGCGGACGCAGACGCCGCACTCGATCCCTTGGAAGGCGATGCACCGGTCGGTGTCGAGGTCGAGGAATCCGAGCCGCTCCCGCGCCCACCCGTCGGCCGGCGGGACCAGCGCCCCAGTGGGGCAGACCTGCGCGCAGAACATCCCGTCGCACGCGATGCACGGCTCCGTTTCGGGGATGATGACCGGCGTCGCCGCCGCGAGCCCCGCCGAGGGGGGCGCGGTGACGATGGCGCCGGCG
>JBEKGT010000396.1:0-2146 GCA_050012655.1 Gemmatimonadales bacterium
AGCGGCGCCGGTGTCGAAGGCCGCGAGGCGGCGGATCATCGGCGGGGCGGCGACGCGCGCGCCGGCGAGCCGGATCGCCGCCGCGGTGACGGGTCCCACGGGATGGATGCGCTTGTGGCCGATGGCCGTGCCGGTGCCCAGCAGCGTCCATGCCCCGTTCACCAGCCCCTCGAGGCGGTACTCGCGCACCCGCTCGCCGCCGGCGAGGTCTTCCTCGAGAACGACGTGGTCCACCCGTCGCGGGCCGCCGGGAAGCTGGAGCGAGAGCGTGTGCGGGAGGTGGGCCGTGGCGAAGCCGGCGTCCGCGTCCACCGCGCCGCTCGTCTCGGCCAGAGCCGTCCCGAACCGTCGCCGCACCTCGTCGCCGAAGGTCCGCGCGACGCGCGCGTCCGACTCGGCGATGTGCCCCGTGTCGTCGGGCGGCACGTTGAGCAGCAGCTGCGCTCCGCGCCCCACCGACCGGTAGTAGATCTCCAGCAGCTGGTCCACCCTCAGCAGGTTTGCGCCGTTGGTGGGGCTCCAGAACCACCTCGGCCGCCGGATGGAGACGTCCACCTCGAGCGGCATCCATGCGTCGCCGTCGGGGTCGCCGTGGGCCGCGGTGGCGATACCGGTGGCGGCGTCGGCGCGCGCGAGGGCGTTCCACGCGGGGTAGGGCGCGAAGCCGTCCTCATTCCCGACCCAGCGGATGGTGGCCTGCGGCCCTTGGAAGACCATCGCGTCGGGAGCGTAGCGGCGCACCAGGTCGCCCGTCGGCACCACGCTGCTTCCGTCGAGCCACAGCTCCACGATCGGTCCGTAGCGTGTAAGCAGTTCGGTGAGCTGTGTGCGGTACATGGTATTGTACGCCGCCTGGCGGTCGGCGTCGGCGCAGCGGCCCGCGTCCCGGGCCCCCTGAGCGTCGTCCCGCGGCGAGAGGTACACGCCGAGGAGCATGCCGCGCCGCGCGCAGGAGGCGGAGAGGTCGGCCATCACGTCGCCGCGCCCGCCGCGCCACGCGGTGCTCTTGATCGAGTAGTCCGTGGTGGCGGTCTGCCAGTTGCAGAAGCCGCCGGCGTGCTTCGCGACGAGGATGACGTACTTCGCACCGAGCCCGAGGGCCGTGTCCACCCACTGGTCGGTGTCTATGTCGGGGTTGATGCTCGAGAGCGGGGTGGAGCGGTCGTCGTACTCCTTGTCCTGCCAGGTGTTCGGCCCGAAGTGGAGGAACATCCCCACCTCGAGGTCCTGCCACGCCTTCTGTGCGGGGGTCGGGAGAGCGAGCGGCCTGGGCGCGCTCTCCGCAGCCCGCGGGCCGTCCCGCACCGCCCCCGCGGAGCCGCGCGGGGCGAGGTGCGCGCCGAGCCGGCTCGCCGACCCGAGCGCGCCGGCGGCACCGAGGGACGTCGTGACGAATTCCCGTCGCGTCGTCATGGGATGAAGTTGCGCCGCGCGGTGAGCACTGGTCAAGCGAGCCGGCACCGCGATGGAACCTGCCGGGCCCGTCGGGGGTATTGGGCCGACTGAGCTTCCACGTGACGACACCACACGGACTTGCGCGACGCCGCCCGGGAGGGCAGGCGCGGCGGCGACTCGCCGCGGCGCTCTCCGTGGTGTACGCCCTCGCCGTGTGGGCGCTCCCCTTCGCCCACGCCATCATCCTCGACGGCGCCGGCGGGCCGGGGGCCCACGTCGAGCGCCAGGGCACGCACGACCACCGGGAAGCCCACGACTCCCTCGACTGCTCGGTCTTCAGCGTCGCGCGGCTCCTCTCGGCGGCGCCGGGACCCATTCCCGTTCCCGATGGCGGCCGCGACGTCGCGCCCAGCCGCCCCCTCGTCTCCGAGAGTCCAGACCTCGGCGTCGCACGCGGCGCCTACAGCTCCCGCGCTCCACCCCTCGCCTGACCTCCTGATCGTCCGCGCCTGAGGGAGGCGTACCGAACGGTGCGTCATCCCCTCGCGGCCACGCCGTCACCACGCGGCGGCGCTCGGCAGCTAACGCCGTGCGTCACAACGACCCGAGGACTCGCGAGATGCTCCGATCCACGTTCCGCCGTGCGCCGTGGGCGCCGGCCCTGCTGCTTCTGATACCGTGCGCGGCGCCCACCGCCGCGCAGACCGCCGCCCGCTCCGCGGAGCAGGCCCCAGCGCACTCCACGTCCGCC
>JBEKGT010000397.1:0-2145 GCA_050012655.1 Gemmatimonadales bacterium
CCCGGGCGCAGGCCGCCCTCGACACCCTCGCGCCCCCTGCGGCCCAGGCGGCCGCGCCCTCCGCGGCGCCCGCGGCGGCGAAGCCCGCGGCCGCGGCCGGCGACTACGTGGACCTCGGCGCGATGATGCTCGAGGACGACGAGGGGCCGAAAGACACCCGGATGCGGGTGGAGGACGAGGAGCCGACCGGCGACGAGGAGGCGGATTTCCAGTCGATGCTGCAGGCGTTCAAGAAGGGCATCGCCGCCAACGTCGGCGAGGAGGACTTCCAGAGCCACTACGACCTCGGCGTGGCGTACAAGGAGATGGGCCTCCTCGACGAGGCCATCGCCGAGTTCCAGAAGGCGCTGCGGGCCGCCGACGGGCGCCTAAAGAGCTCGGAGGCCCTGGGCATCTGCTTCTTCGACAAGGGGCAGTTCGCGGTGGCGGAGACGATCCTCCGTCGCGGCCTCGAGGCCCCCGCTGGCAGCGACGCGGAGCGCATCGGCCTCCTCTACTGGCTCGGGCGCGCGCTCGAGGAACAGGCGAAGGTCGCCGACGCGCTGGCGGCGTACAACCGCGTCTTCGGCGTGGACATCACCTTCCAGGACGTGAGCCAGCGCGTGCAGGCGCTCCACGCCCGGGCGGGAGCGTAACGGCGTGCCGCCACAGGCCGCGGGGGTCCGCCTCGCCGACCTGCAGCGCCCCGTCGCGCCCCTCCTCGGCGCCGTCGCCGACGAGCTGCGCCGCCTCATCGCCGCCGACTTCCCCCTCATCGCGGAGGTGAACGGCCACCTCCTCCAGATGAAGGGCAAGCTCTTCCGCCCGATGCTGATGTTCCTCTCGAACCGCGCGGCGCTCGCTGAGGACCCGCGGCTCCTCCGGTTCGCGGCGATCATCGAGCTCACCCACCTCGCCACCCTCGTCCACGACGATTCCGTGGACCATTCCGCGCTCCGCCGGGGTATGCCCACCATCAACGCGCTGTACAGCCACCAGGTGTCGGTGATCATGGGGGATTACCTCTACTCCCGCGCGATCATCGAGCTGGTGGCGGTGGACGACCTCGAGCCGCTGCGCATCCTGTCCCGCGTCACGAACGAGATGACCGTCGGGGAGATGCGGCAGCTCGCCGCGTACGACGCGCTCCGTTTCACCGAGGAGGAGTACGGCTTCCTCATCCGCGCCAAGACCGCGTCGCTCTTCAGCGCCGCGTGCGAGCTGGGCGCGCTGCGCGCGACGCCCGCGCGCCGCGCGGCGCTCCGCGCCTACGGCGACGCGCTCGGGATGGCTTTTCAGATCGCCGACGACCTGCTTGATTACACCGAGGGTGAAGCCGTCACCGGGAAGCCGTCGGGGCTGGACCTGAAGGAGCACAAGGTCACGCTCCCCCTCATCGCGGCGCTGCCGCGGCTCGCACCGGCGGATCGGCGCGAGGTCGAGGCGCTGTTCGCCGAGGAGGCGCCGGGTGCGGCGCCGGTGGCCCGGGTGATCGAGCTGGTGGCGCGGAGCGGCGGGCTCGAGTACGCGCGTCAACGGGCGGAGGCGTGGGCCGCCACCGCCGAGGCGGCGCTCGAGGAGTTGCCGCCCTCGCTGGAGCGGGACGCGCTGCGGGACGCGATCACGTACGCCGTCGAGCGGCGGTCGTAGCCGATGGCCCACGTCCCCCGCCGGCCGCTCTTCTACACCGCCGTGCTGGCGACCGGCTTCGTGCTGGGCGGTTTCCTCTCGGCGTTCCTCGAACGGGTGCTGCCGCGGGGCGCGCCGCGCGAGGTGCTGACCTTCTCGGTCACGCCGACGTTCGGGCCGGTGAGCCTGGATCTGCTGGTGGTGTCGATGACGGTGGGCCCCATCGGGCTCCACGTTTCGTTGCTGTCGGTCGTCGGGGTCGTGCTGGCATACCTGCTGGCGCGCTCCCTCTTCTAGCCGGAGGCACGTATGGGGTTGGGGAACCTCGGTTTCTCGGAGATCATGCTCATCCTGGTGGTCGTCCTGCTGGTCTTCGGCGCCAAGCGGCTGCCCGAGATCGGCTCGTCGCTCGGGAAGGGCATCCGCGAGTTCAAGCGCAGCATGCGGGAGGTGACCGACGAGATCGACGCCCCGCCGCCGCCGCGCCGCGATCTGCCGCCCCGCAACGACCCCCCGGCGGCGGGCCCGCAGAACCCG
>JBEKGT010000398.1:0-2145 GCA_050012655.1 Gemmatimonadales bacterium
CGAAGAAGGGGAGGGCGAAGACCAGGAACCACGCCGCCACGAGGAGGTTCGTCGCGCGGATGTTGAACCCCGCCGCCTTCGTCATCCCGAACCACGGCACCGCCGGCTGCACGAACCCCACCAGCGCCACGACCAGCGCGCCGAGCCCGCCGACGTAGCCGATCGCCCACCCGTACCCGGAGACGCGGCCGATGCGCTCCGGCGAGGCGATATCGGGGAGGTACGCGTTGTAGAAGACGATCCCCAGCTCGAAGCCGACGTTCCCCGCCACGAACAGCGCCACGGCGACCAGCGCGGCGTGCGGCGTACCCGGGATCACGAACGTGAGCGCGACGCTCGCCACGATGCTGAGTGCGCTGGTGAGGATCAGCATCGTGCGGCGCAGTCCTCCGCGATCCGCCATCGCTCCGAGGATCGGCGAGAGGAGCACCACCACCAGCGACGTCAGCGACACCCCGCGCGACCACCAGGCGGTGCCGAGAACCTCGTTGGGTGCGATGGCCTTGGTGAAGTAGGTGGCGTAGACGAACGTGACGACGAGCGTCGTGAAGCCGGAGTTCGCCCAGTCGTAGAAGCACCAGGCGAGGATGGTCGCGACGTCGTCGCGGTGCCGGGCGCCCGGGGGCGCCGCGGTCAGGGCCCGACCTCCGGGGCGCGCCTCACCGAGGGACATCCTCCAGCCACGTGTGCCGTCCCTCGAGAACGTGCTGCGCGAGGTGGTAGGTCCGCACGTCGTTGTTCCGGAACACCCGGCTGAAGGCGTCGTTCACGCGGCCGCGCGCGTAGCGGCAGAAGATGTCCGCCACCTCCACGGCTTCAGGCCGCCCCTGCTTCCGGAGCATCTCCGCCCGCGCGCACGCCGCCGCCATCGCGAACAGCTCGGCCCCCACGTCCACCAGGCGGAAGAGCACCAGCTGCCGCTTCTCGAGCTTCGGCCCGTAGCGCAGCATCGCGTGGAAGGTGGAACGGGCCAGCCGGCGCGAGGACCGGTCGATGAAGCGGACGTGCGTGGCGAGCCGCCCGAACTCCCCGAAGCGCGGCCAGCGGCCCCAGCCGAGCCACCGGGCCGGGTACCATGCCGCGTAGAATGCCGCCCCCCGAGCCAGGGCGGCGAGCTTCTGGCCTGCGGAAGCACGCGGGTCGGCGAGGGCGCCCGCCACCTTGAGGTGCCGGTCCACCGCCTCGCGGGCGATGAACAGGTGCATGATCTCCGAGCTGCCCTCGAAGATCAGGTTGATGCGGAAGTCGCGCATGATCCGCTCGACGGGGTGCGGCTTCTCCCCGCGCGCGCGCAGCGAGTCCGCCGTCTCGTAGCCCCGGCCCCCGCGGATCTGCACCGTGTCGTCGATCAGCTCCCAGGCCCGCTCGGAGTTCCACAGCTTGGCGATCGCCGCCTCGAGGCGGATGTCGTAGCCGCCGGTGTCGGCGAGCATCGAGCACAGCTCCGCCACCGCCTCGATCGCAAAGGTGTGGGCCGCCATCCGGCCGATCATCTGCGCGACCGCGTCGTGCCTCCCGATCGGCTGCCCCCACTGCACCCGCTCGGAGGCCCACTCCCGCACGATGGCGAGGCAGCGCTTCGCCGCCGCCGTGGCGGTGGCGGGGAGTGTGAGGCGCCCGGTATTGAGCGTCACCAGGGCGAGTTTGAGCCCCTTGCCTTCCGCCCAGAGGATGTTCTCGCGCGGCACCCGCACATCGGTGAACCGCAGGACCCCATTCTCCATCCCCTTGATGCCCATGAAGTCACAGCGGTGCGTCACCTCCACGCCGGGCCACGACCGCTCCACGACGAAGGCGGTGATCTGCCTGTGGGGCTTCCCCTTCACCATCTTGTCGGGCGTCCGCGCCATCACCACGAAGAGGTCGGCGACGGTGCCGTTGGTGCACCAGAGCTTCTCGCCGTTCAGGAGGAAGGCCTCCCCGTCGGCCGTCGGCTCGGCGCGCATCTCGAGCGCGGCAGGATCGGAGCCGACCCCCGGCTCGGTCAACGCGAAGGCGGAGATCGCCCCCTTCGCGAGGCGGGGGAGGTAGCGGGCCTTCTGCTCCGGGGTCCCGAAGAGCGTGACCGGGCCCGGCACGCCGATGGATTGGTGCGCCGAGAGGAGCGCCGTGGTGGCGCCGCAGACGCTCGCGACGATCTCCATC
>JBEKGT010000399.1:0-2142 GCA_050012655.1 Gemmatimonadales bacterium
GGTGCGTCCTCGCGGCGGTCGGACGGCTCCCTGCGGTCGCACGGCGCCCGCCGCTGCGGGGCACCACCCTCCCGGGCTCGTCGCGGAGCGGACATCGGAGTGGGGCCTGAGCGCGGCCGGCGAGCGTCCGACCCTGGTTGGGGCCGAGGCGAGCACTTCCGGGGCGCAGCCCGGCCCCGGCCGGGGTCGGCGCGAGCACAAGGCCGCGCTCAGAAGGAGCTGTCCAGTCAGGGCGAAGACGTGCCGCCCTGTCGCGACGATCCGCGCGGGAACCGTGACGTGAAGGAGGCATTCCCATCCGAACCATGCAGGAAGTCCGGCCCCCCGCCGAGCGCGCGCTCCTGATCGGCGCGCCGCGGAAGGGCTCGCGCGACGCGCAGAAGGCCGAGGAGCACCTCGACGAGCTGGCCCGCTTGGCCGACACGGCGGGCGCCCTGGTCGTGGGGCGCGCGCTCCAGCACATCACGGCGCCGACCCCCGACCTCTACATCGGGAAGGGGAAGGCGGCCGAGCTGGGCCTCAGGCGGGAGGAGCTGGGCGCCACTCTCGTCCTCTTCGACGAGGAACTCAGCCCCCGGCAGGGGAAGAACCTCGAGGAGGCGCTCGGCGCGCGGGTGATGGACCGCACGGAGCTGATCCTCGACATCTTCGCCCTCCGGGCGCGGAGCCGCGAGGCGAAGATGCAGGTGGAGCTGGCGCAGCTCGAGTACCTGCTGCCGCGCCTCACGCGGATGTGGGCGCACCTCTCGCGCATCCGCGGCGGCATCGGCCTGCGGGGCCCGGGCGAGACGCAGCTGGAGACCGACCGGAGGATGATCCGGCGCAAGATCGGCCTGCTCAAGGGCAAGATGGAGGACATTACCGCTCACCGCGCACGGCTTACCGCACACGCTCGAGATCGAGGGGTAGTCCGGGTCGCGTTGGTGGGGTATACCAATGCCGGCAAGTCCTCGCTTCTCCGGGCGCTCACAGGCGCTGAGGCCCACGTCGAGGACCGCCTCTTCGCCACCCTGGACACCCAAGCCCGGGAAGTGGCGGTGAACGGTACACGGTCAACGGTATCCGGTAACCGTTCACCGCGTGCCGGGTACCGCCTTCGCTACACAGACACAGTGGGCTTCATCCGCAAACTCCCCCACGACCTCGTGGCGAGCTTCCGGGCGACGCTGGAGGAGGCGGCGGAGGCGGACGTGATCGTGCACGTGGTGGATGCGAGCCACCCGGCGTGGCGGGAGCAGATGGAGGTCGTGGAGGGGGTGCTGGACGAACTGCTGGAGGACCGCGCACCGTTGACCGGTCACCGCGCACCGCGCGCCACCGGCCCCGCGCGCCGTGACGATTCCGGTGCGCGGTCCACGGTTGACGGTAACCGGTCCCCGGTAACCGGTCCCCGGTTGGTCGTGGCGCTGAACAAGTCCGACCTGCTGACGTCCGAGGAACTTGACGAGCGGGTTTCCGCCGCCCGGCTTCGGGATTGGGAGGCGGTGGCAAGCAGCGCGGTGACGCCGGGGGGCGCCGAAGAACTGCGCCGGGCCGTCGAGCGGCGCCTGGCCGTGTAGCTGGCGGAGGCTCTTCGGGAACGTGATCCGAGTCACCGGCCGCACGTACCGCTGCCGCCTAGCCAAGTCGTTGTCGGGCCACTACATTAGCTCCCCCTGAGCGACGGTCACCTTTCGCGGAGGGCTGCATTTGGAAGTGCCCGGCTCGGACGCTTCCCGTCCCGGAGGCTCCCTCGGCGCCGTGTGGATCGCCATGTCCCGCGCCGTGGACCGCGTGGCTTCGCACCGCACCGGGCGCGTCCCGATCCTGGTCCTCGCCGAGGTCGGCTTCTCCGGCGTCTCGGTCGCGTCCGCCGCGGCGTTCCTGCACTCCGGCGAATTCTGGCGGTGGTCGTCCCTGACGTGGCGCACCGCCCTCATCATCGCCGCCATCCAGCTCATCGTCGGCGCACTCTCCCGTGCCTTCGGCGTCCGCTGGCGGTTCGTCGGCATCCGAGACGCCCTCGTAATCGTCCGCTCCGGTGCCGTGTCGGGCGTCATCGCCCTCGGCGTGGTCCGGCTCTTCGGCGAGAGTGAGTTCGCCCTCCGCTTCGTCGCCGCGGCCACCGCCGTCTACGTCCTCTCCGCCTCCGGCGCGCGCCTC
>JBEKGT010000400.1:0-2113 GCA_050012655.1 Gemmatimonadales bacterium
GAAGATCACGCGGGAGGAAGACGCCAAGGGCCTGCCGGTTCTGAACCTGGAGCGGATCGGCGCGGCGCCCACCTCGGCCCCGGCCCCGACGGCAATGCCGACGACCGCACCGGCGCCGAAGGACGCTCCGGCGGCCAGCCCGGCCCCGACAACCCCCGCCGCTGCGCCGGCCGCAGCACCGGCACCGGCCGCGAAGGCGGCTCCCGCCGCGGCCCCAGCCGTCGAACCGGCCGCCCCGGCCGCGACGCCCGCGGCGACGGCACCGGCACCCGCGGCGACGGTCGAGCCCAAGGCCGCCCCAGCCCCCGCCCCGGCGGCCGCGGGCGGCGCGACGACCAAGCCGGTGGCCCGGTATTCCCTCTGGCCGCCGCAGTAATGAACCGATGCCATACCGAAGTCAACCTCCAGAGAGTCTCCCGCCGCGGCGGGAGGCTCTCCGGCGTTTCCGGGGGGGCCCAACGATACGGGAGACTGACAACGTGAGAATCACACTCCAGCTCCTGCTGCTGCCCCTGGGCCTGTGCTGGGGTCGGGAGGAGCCGGCGACGGCGGCGATCAAAGCCATCACCGCCCCCAGCGAGGACCTGACGCTGTCCTTCACTCGACCGGGCCGGCTGGCCAAGGTGCTCGTGCGGGAGGGCCAGCACGTCAAGGCCGGGGATCTGCTCGTCCAGCTCGACGACGCCGTCGAGCGGGCCCAGTGGGCCACGCTGAAGGCCCAGGCCGACAGCACGACGGCCATCCGCGGCGCCCAGCTCCAGCTCGCCCGCAGGCAGGAGATCCTCCGCAAGGTGCAGAAGGCCCACGAGGAGCAAGCCGCCCCCCAGCGCGAGCTGGAGGACGCCAAGAACGACGCGGCGATGGCGGAGCTGGCCCTGGAGACGGCCCAGCTCCAGCACCAGCAGGACGTGTGCAAGTCCCAGGAGGCGGAGCTGACGCTCCAGCGGATGCGCCTGGTGAGCCCCACCGACGGGATGGTGGAGCGTCTGCGGGCTCGCCAGGGCGAGTCGGCCGACGCCCTGGCGCCCGTGCTGAGGCTGGTTCGCGTGGACCCGCTGTGGATCGACGTGCCGGCCCCGCTGGCGCTGGCTCGCGAGCTTCGCGAGGGGGACCCCGCCACCGTGCGGCTGCCCGGGGCGGCCGTGCCTGTGGCCGGGCGGGTCCTGCGGGTCTCGCGCGTGGCGGACTCCGCCAGCGAGACGCTGGAGGTCCGCGTCGAGCTGCCCAACCCCGCCGCCCGCCCGGCGGGCGAGCAGGCCACCGTGCAGTTCCCCGCCTCCACCACCCGCCCTGTCACGCAGGGCGGCTCCTGATTTCGCCCCCGGTGATTCACCGGGGGCTCCCCTCGCCTCTGCCCGCCCCTCCCCCGCCGCGCCACGCGATGAGTCCGAAAGCCGCCAGGCGGGTTTAACTTATCGACCCTAAAGCGAAGGGATCTAGAAGATGAGACGCAGTGTAGTCCGAGCCGCCCTGGCGGAGCTGGTTGTGGCGGTGGCGGCGGCCCCGGTGGCCGCGGCGGCCGACGAGATCGACGAGCTGGCCCGGAAGCTCAACCTCGCTCCGAAGTTCCACGCCTACAAGCCGAAGTTCCACTACTCGCAGAAGACCTTCACCATCCCGGGCCCCAAGGGGGACCAGACCGTCGTCCTGCGGATCATCCAGGACGAAGACAAGTACGTGGCGCTGATCGCCGACGACTTCATCGAGATGCTGGAGTTCTCGCCGCTGACGGCCAAGACCGCCTTCACGATGCGCACGGGGCGGTACGGCCCGGACAACCTCCGCGGGCCGACGATCCCCACGGGCGACTTCCTGGGCGGCGGGCGGAAGGTCCGCTACACCCGCACCGCCCCCGGCATCCCGCCCACCGACCACTTCCGCGAGGGCGGCTCGAGCCTGGAACTTGTCCGGGCCATAGACAACTCTCAGATCAAAGTCGTCAGCAAGTACGAGTTCCTCGTCCACGAGGTCTTCGGCTACATGGTCCAGGGCACCACGTCGGTGCTGTTCAAGCCGCAGCCCCCGTCGAAGGACAAGGACAAACCCAAAGGCCCTGGTGCCGACGCGGAGAAGGAGAAGGCGAAGGAGGAACGCTTCTCCTTCACGAGCATCT
>JBEKGT010000401.1:0-2091 GCA_050012655.1 Gemmatimonadales bacterium
GTTGGCGCAGCCGGCGGGGTTCGCCCCGGCCGCCCACTCGTTTCTGCTGGAAAGCGTGGTGGGGGGCGAGCGGATCGCGCGGTACTCCTTCGCGGCCGCCGACCCCGAGACGACCATCACGGCCCGGCGCGACGAAATGACGATCTGCCGGCGGGGGCAGTCGCCCCAAGTCATCCAAACGCACGATCCGCTGGCCGAGTTGGGCCGGCTGATGGCGGACTACAAGCCCGTCCCGCTTGCCGGCCTGCCGCGGTTCACCGGCGGGATCGTCGGCTACGCTGGCTACGACCTCATCCGCTACTACGAGGCCCTGGGCGAAGGCCCCGCCGACGACCGCAACCTGCCGGACCTGTCCTTCGGTCTCTACCGCACGATGGTGATCTTCGACCACGTGTCCAAGACGGTGAAGGTGACGGCCAACGCCCACATCACCGACGACCCCGGCCGGGCCTACGCCGAGGCCACCGAGTCCATCGAGCGAACCATCGCCCGCCTGCGGGAGGGGCGCGGGGCGGCGGTGGCCGAGGTCAACCTCGTCGGCCTGCCCCAGAAGCCCTTCCAGAGCAACTTCACCCGCAAGGCCTACCTGGAGGTGGTGGAGGGCTGCAAGGAGTACATCCGCGCCGGGGACATCTTCCAGGTCGTGCCCAGCCAGCGCCTGACGGTGGAAACGAAGGCCTCCCCCTTCGACGTCTACCGCGCCCTTCGCGTGGTGAACCCCTCGCCGTTCATGTTCCTTCTCAACACGCCGGAGGTCACGCTGGTGGGCTCCAGCCCCGAGATCCTCTGCCGCGTCGAGGACGGCCTGATCACCAACCGCCCGCTGGCCGGCACGCGCCCCCGCGGACGCACGGAAGAAGAAGACAAGGCCCTGGAGGCCGAACTGCTCGCCGACGCCAAGGAACGCGCCGAGCACATCATGCTCGTGGACCTAGGCCGCAACGACGTCGGGCGGGTCGCCCGCCCCGGCAGCATCGAGTTGGCCGACGTGATGACCGTCGAGCGGTACAGCCACGTCATGCACATCGTGTCCAACGTGACCGGCCGGCTGGCCGACGGAATGACCGCCCTGGACGCCCTCCGCGTCACGCTGCCGGTGGGCACGGTCTCCGGGGCGCCCAAGATCCGCGCCATGCAGATCATCGACCAGTTCGAGCCCACCCGCCGCGGCCCCTACGCCGGGGCCGTGGGGTACGTGGATTTCTCCGGCAACATGGACACCTGCATCGCCCTGCGCACGATGGTTTTCGCGGGCAAGAAAGTGCACATCCAGGCCGGCGGGGGCATCGTGGCCGACTCCGACCCCCAGGCGGAGTACCAGGAAACCCTCAACAAAGCCAAGGCCCTCGTCCGCGCCATCGAGGTTGCCGAAGTCGGCATGTCCGACTGATCCGCGTTCCTCCGCGCTCATCGCCCCCGGAGCGGTCCTTTTTCTTGCGAAACTGAAGGTTTTCTGAAGACCCCCCGTTGTCCAGTCATTTGGTCGGCGCTAGCATAAATGTGGATGGCGCATGCCCGCCGAAGTGCGGCGGGCAAGTGCCGGAAGGTGCACGGCAATCCATGGCGAGCCGCTGGTAACGGGCCGCCAGAGAATAGATCGAATCGGCTTCACACTCCGGGCGGGCCGGAAACGGCCTGCCCCAGCGGGTCCACTTCGGGCGGCCGAGGAGGCCACCCAGGCCCGTCATGCCAGACAGGCGCAGGCGTGCGACCAGAGACCCACGCTCGCCGCCAGACCGGGACGTATGCGAATTGGTTGATTCATAGACGAGGGCTCCCTGCGCGCATCGCCGCGCGGGCGGGCCTCCCGGCCGCCGCGGCGGGCGATTGACAAGTGATATCCGCAACGAGTGGTGCTGCCGCGGACCGTGGGGTGACGGACCGGTGTGGCGACCCGCCCGTCGCGCAGAGCGAGGTGACGGCGGTGACCGGCCGGCGGACACGGCGTGCGTGCCCGGCCGGGCGGTGCGATTCGACTCCGCCGTCGGCCCCTGCGCGACGGGCCGCCCCCGGGTTCGGCGGTGGTGGCGGGCGGTGAAGCAACGGGGCGGCTGGGCGGATCGCTCGGGCTCGCGCGGGGGCGACGCGGGC
>JBEKGT010000402.1:0-4018 GCA_050012655.1 Gemmatimonadales bacterium
GCGTCGCCTTGAGGCGTGCCACCTTGCCCTCGCACGCGGCGACCCGCGCCTCGGCCGCCGCCAGGGCGCGCCGCGCCGCACGCTGCGCCGCCTCCTCCTGCTTCCGTACGTCCTGGGTGCGGCGCATCTGGCGCTGCTCCTTCACCCGCCGCAGTGCCTCCTCCTCCTGTGCCGCCACTCGCGCCGCGTGCGCGCGCTCCGCGCTCGCCGCCTCCCACTCCGCGAACGTGCCCGGGTAGTCGGTGATGCGGCCGTCGTGCAGCAGCCAGACGCGCGTCACGAGCGCCCGCAGCAGCGCGCGGTCGTGGCTCACGAGGATGACGGTCCCCTCGAACGCCGCGATGGCCTCCTCCAGCGACTCGATGGACTCCACGTCGAGGTGGTTCGTGGGCTCGTCGAAGGCGAGGAGGTTGGCGCCCTCCAGCTCGAGCAGGGCCAGCGCCATCCGCGCGCGCTCGCCCCCCGACAGGGTGCCGCAGCGCCGCAGCACCGAGTCCCCGGAGAAGCCGTAGCGGCCGAGGTGCCCCTGGACCTGGCCGCGGGTCCAGCGGCTGCGCCGGTCGGCGACGGCGTCGTAGAGCGTCGCCTCCTCCGGCACCTGCGCGAGGTCCTGCCGGTAGTGGCCGAGCGTGACGGACTCGGGGATGCGGACGGCGCCGGCCTCGCTCGCGCGCTCCCCCGCGAACACCCGCAGGAGCGTGGACTTCCCCGAGCCGTTCGCCCCCACCAGTCCCACGACCTCGCCCCGACGCACCGTGGCGCCGAACCCGGCCAGCAGCACCCGCTCGCCGAAGGCGATCCGCAGCCCGTCTGCCACCAGCACCTGGTCGCCGCCCCGCTCACGCGCCTCGAGGCGGACGGTCATCACGTCATCCTCCCCCGGCGGCGGACCGAGGCGCGGCAGCCGCGCCAGGCGCTGCTGCCGTCCCACCGCCTGACGGCTGTTCTGCCCCGCGATGTTGCGGCGGATGTAGTCCTCCTCCTTCGCGATCCGCGACGCCTGCTGCTGGTACGCGCGCTGCGCGGCGAGCCGCCGCTCCGCGCGCTGCGCCACGAACGCGGTGTACCCCGACGCGTAGGCCGTGGCGGTGCGCGCCTCCAGGTGCAGGATGTGGTCGCTGAACGCGGCGAGGAGCGCGCGGTCGTGCGTCACGAGGAGCACGGCGGCGTCCAGGGAGCGCAGGTCCCCCTCAAGCCAGAGCGTGGTCTCGAGGTCGAGGTGGTTGGTGGGCTCGTCGAGGAGCAGGAGGTCGGACGGCGCCGCGAGCTGGCGGGCCAGCGCCACGCGGCCCCGCTCGCCGCCGCTCAAGGTCGCGACCGCCTGCGTGCGCGCGGCGTCGGGGTCGAACCCGAGGCCGTGGAGGACCGCGTCGATGCGCGCGGCCGCCGCGTAGCCCCCCTCGCGCTCAAACCGGTGCAGATCCCGGTCGTACCGCTCCAGCATGCCGGGCGTGACCCCCTCGCCCGCCACGGCCATCGCTTCGGCCTGGGCGGCGAGCGAGCGCTCCAGCGCGAACAGCTCGGCGAACGCCCCCGCCGCCGCCTCCCACACCGTGGCCGCGTCGCCGAACTCGCGGTACTGGTCCATCACCGTGATGCGCAGGCCAGACGCGCGCGAGATCGTGCCCCGCGAGGGCGCCATCTCGCCGCGGATGAGGTTGAACAGCGTCGTCTTCCCCGAGCCGTTCCGCCCCAGCACGCCCCACCGCTCCCCCGGGCCCACGACGAGGGTGACGTCCTTGAGCAGCTCCCGGCTGCCGAACGACACCCCCACGCCGGCGAGCGAGACGAGGGTCATCAGAGCAGCAGCCCCTCCTCGCCGCTCTCGGCCCACGGCCCGAGCGCCGCGGGATACGTCGCCAGCAGGGTGGAGGGGGCGCGTACCTTCCGCCCCTCCAGCATCGCGCGCAGCATCAGCGCGTTCGCCGGCCCCTTCCCCTCGAAGTGGTTGTTGGTGATCACGTAGACGTCCGCGACGCCGCTCGCCGCCGCCACCGCCCGGATGCGCGTCACCCACGGCGCGAGTTCCTCGGCGGTGTACAGGTAGTCGTAGCGCTGCGCCGTCTCCTCGTGCTCGCCGAACCAGTGCTGCTCGTCGCCTCCGCCGTCGCCGTGAGGGACTGGCCGATCACCGGCTGGTCGATGTTCGCGAAGCCGAGGCCGAGGTCCCGGAGCTGCGCGAGGTGCTGCGGCCGCTGCCAGCTGCCGTGCCGGACTTCCACCACCACCGGCCACGCCGCGAAGTCGCGCGCGAGGTCCCGCAGCCAGCCGCGCGCGTCCGTCCCCGGCTTGAACGACCACGGGAACTGCGCCAGCACGGCGCCGAGCCGGCCCGCCCCGGCCAGCTCCTCCAGCCCCTCCGTCACCATCCGCACGTCGTCCGCCGACCAGCGCGCCTGCCGCTCGTGGGTGAACCGCTGCCACAGCTTCACCGTGAAGCGGAACGCGGGATGGGGCGCGACCCGCCGCACCCACGAGGCGTAGGTGCGCCGCGGCTGCGGCCGGTAGAAGGTGGAGTTCACCTCGATGGTGTCGAAGTACTCCGCCAGGAACGCCAGTGCGTCGAACCGGCTTGGCACGTCGGCCGGGTAGAGGTGGCCCGGGGAGTCCGGGTACGACCATCCCGCCGGCCCCGTGCGGATCAAAGGACGCTCCTCCAGCGCCGCCCCACCGGCGTCCTGCCCGGGAGCCACCGCGCCGGCGCGCCGGCGTTCGTCCGGCCGGCCTGGGGAGTATTGCGATGAATCTTGTCGAGATTCAGGATGGCCACGCTGGTGTCCACCGGCACGGGGAGATGTCGCTCGCGTCGCCAATATGCCTAGACGCACGTGCCC
Organism: Gemmatimonadales bacterium; assembly: GCA_050012655.1. Lineage (GTDB taxonomy): Bacteria > Gemmatimonadota > Gemmatimonadetes > Gemmatimonadales > JACORV01 > JADGQW01. Next base: position 2,835 of record JBEKGT010000402.1, read on the forward strand.
GGCGGAAGCGTCGTTCCGCCGGGCGCGTGGCACCCTCTCGCCGCACTCCGACGGCTGACGCCGGACGGCCGGCGCCTAGTTCGCTCCCTGCACGATCCGCTGCCGTGCCGCGGGATCCCACGCCGGAGCGGCGGTGGTGTTCGCCACGTCGAGCGCCAGGTAGAACATCATCCGCACGATGCGCGCGGCCTTCTCGGCGTCGATGAGGCCCATCTCGTCCTTCGGCGTGTGCAGCTGGGGATGCTCGCCGTTGAAGAGGAAGATCGCGGGCACGCCCCGGCGCGCGAAGCTGTAGTGGTCCGACTGCATGTAGTACTGTCCGTGCCACGGGTCGTCCACGAGGCGCATCCCCAGCTCGGGGTGCGCGGCGTTCACGCGGTCCACGGCCGCCCCGATGGTGGAGTGCTCTTTCCCTACCACGGCGATGCTGTCGCGCCAGTTGCGGCCGATCATGTCCATGTGCAGGTCCGCCACCGTGCGGTCGAGGGGCCGCTCGGGATGAGCGACGTACCACCCGCTCCCCCACAGTCCGCGCTCCTCGCCGGAGACCGTCAGGAAGATCATCGAGCGGCGGGGCCGGGGGTGCAGTTGCGCGAACGCCTGTGCCAGCTCGACCACGCCGATGGTGCCGGAGCCGTCGTCGTCGGCGCCGTTGCAGATGGAGTCGGCGCCCTGGGCGGTGCATCCTTCGCCGCCGCCGGCCACGCCGACGTGGTCCATGTGCCCGCTGATGACGACGAACTCGCCGCGGAGCTGCGGGTCGCTCCCCTCGAGGATCCCGATGACGTTGGGGGCGCTGGTCCGGTCGGAGACTCGAGTCCCGCCGTGGAGCGACATGGTGACGCCGCGCAGGGGGCGGATGGCGTGGAGCGCGGTGTCGCGCAGGGCGGGGAGGTCCTCTCCCGCGGCGCGCAGCACGTCGGCGGCGCTGGAGTCCCGCATCAAGAGCAGAGGGAGCGGGATGATGCCGGCGAGGCCGGGCACCTCATACTGCGCGGTGAGGGCATCGCGGGCGCGGGCGGCGACGAAGCGGGCCGGCAGGTTGAAGAGGAACACCCAGGCCCGGGCGCCGGCGGCAGCTCCTCGGGACAGCTCGCCGAGAAGACGGCCCTGCTGCATCTGCGCGGAGAGGGGAAGCACCTGGAGGACCACGGCGCCGCGCATGTCCACGTCGCCGAAGGGCC
>JBEKGT010000403.1:0-2071 GCA_050012655.1 Gemmatimonadales bacterium
CATCCCACCGAGGGTCGCGTCTGGGCCGGCACCCGCAGGGGCCGGCGTTGAGATTCGCCCCGCACTCGGGGCACAGTCCACGGCAATCGGCGGCGCACTCCACGAAGCGCGGCATCGCGAGCACCAGCTCCTCGCGGATCGCGTCGCGCAGGTCCAGCTCCGCCGCCCGGCCCGGGATCACGTAGCAGCCGAGGTCGTCATCGAGCGCGTCCTCTTCGGCGACGAACAGCAGCTGGAGGTCCTGCGAGAGCGGCGCATCCACGGGAGTCAGGCAGCGCCGGCACTCCAGCCGCAGGACGGCCTCCATCCTGGCGTGCCAGAAGTACTTGCCTTCTCCCGCGCTGCTGAACCGGCCGGCGATCCGGAGCGGTCCGGCCAGAGTGACGTCGGTGCCCTTCCAAAGAGGGTCGGACGCCTCTACCTGCCCCGGCGTCTCGATGGCACCGGCGCGCACCAGCCCCAGGTCGATGCGCAGCATAACCAGTGAAGCTAAACCCTTGTCAGAATTGGGTCAAGCAATCGGGGGAGCGCCCTAAAGCGATCCCCCGCACCGCTCGCGGACCGGTCAGAGAAGGTCCGCCTCGGCGAAGAAGAACGACACCTCGCGCCGGCCGTTCTCCTCGCTGTCGGAGGCGTGGATGGCGTTCCGCTCCTTGGACTCCGCGTAGAGGGCCCGCACCGTCCCGGGAGCCGCTTCCTTCGGATCGGTCGCACCGATGACCGAGCGGAGGTGGGCCACGGCGTCGGCGCGCTCGAGGGCGAGAGGGATGCACGGCCCAGAGGTCATGAAGGCCACGAGGGGGCGGAAGAAGGGCCGCTCCCGGTGGACGGCGTAGAAAGCTTCGGCCTGCGCCTGGGCGAGCCGGACCATCCGGGCGCCCCGGATCGTGAAGCCGGCGCCCTCGAGGTGCACGAGCACTGCGCCCGCCTTCCCCGATGCGACGGCGTCGGGCTTGATGATCGCGAGAGTCAGCATGCGGTGGTCAGGTCCCCAGGAGTTTGCGGACGATATCGCCGCGGGTGAGAAAGCCGACCAGCGCCCCGTCGCGGGTGACGGGGAACCGGTCCACGTCCTTGGCCAGCATCAGCGCCGCGATGTCGGCGATGGTCTGGTCCTCGTCGAGGCAGAGCACGCTCTTCTCCATCACCTCGCTCACGAGCAGGCGCTTCGGGTCGGTGGGTGCGCCCTTCGCCGGGCGACGGCGCACCGCGCGCACCTGGCCGGTGCTGAGCTGCTGCACCGTCTGCGGCAGGAGGTGCCGCAGCAGGTCGCCGTCAGTGAGGAGGCCGACGACCTCCCCCGCCTCGCCGGTGACGGGGAGCGTCCCGATGCGCCGGCGCAGCATCAGCGCCGCGGCCTCGGCCAGCGTGGTGTCGGACCGGACGGCCACGGCATTGGGCGTCATGACGTCCCGGACCGTGACGTCGGCCGGCACGGGCGTCTCGGCGAAGGTGCTGAGCGCGAGGACGTCCGCGCTCGATCGCGCCGCATGGAGCCCCGCCAGCACCTCGTCGGAGCCGAGGGCCCGGGCGAGGGACCCCATCGTCCGCAGGTACTCCGACGCCTCGCGGAGCGGTGCCACGATGAGGGCGACCACCCGTGCCGTCCGGCCGGGATCGCTGGCGCGCACGATGGGCTTGGGCGTCACGCCGAGCGCCAGCGCGACGGTCCGGGCGGCGTCGGTGCGGAAGTGCGGGAGGAACGCCCGGCCCGCCACGGAGACGATATCCTCCGGCCAGTCGCTCTTCAGCAGCTCCGCGAAACGCTCCTCGTCCGCCACCACCCCGGTGGCGATGAGAGCCTGCGCGAGGCGGACCGTCGCCTCGCGCACGCTGTCCGTCTCGAGCGGCACGATCACCCGCCGCTCGTCCAGCAGGTCGCGCAGTCTCACAGGCGCGCCTTGATGAGCTCCACGACGTCCATGGGGCGCTTCATCACGGCGATGCCCGCCGCCTCGAACGCGGCGATCTTCTCCGCCGCGGTGCCCGAGGACCCGGAGATGATCGCGCCGGCGTGGCCCATGCGGCGGCCCGGCGGAGCGGTCTGGCCGGCGATGAACCCCACCACCGG
>JBEKGT010000404.1:0-2070 GCA_050012655.1 Gemmatimonadales bacterium
CGGGCGACGCTGACGACGCCGTCCTCGAGCGGCTGGCGCAGCGCCTCCAGCACCGGGCGCTGGAACTCGGGAAACTCATCCAGGAGCAGAACTCCGCGGTGGGCCAGGCTGGCCTCGCCGGGGCTCGGGCCACTGCCGCCGCCGACGATCGCCGGCATCGACGAGGAGTGATGCGGAGCGCGGAAGGGTGGCCGCACTACGAGCGGGTGCTCGCGTGGAAGCAGCCCGACCACCGAATGGATGCGCGTCACCTCGAGCGCCTCCTCCTCGCCGAGCTGGGGCAGGATCCCCGGCAAGCGGCGCGCGAGCATCGTCTTGCCCGTTCCCGGCGGGCCTGCCAGGAGCAGGTTGTGGCGCCCGGCGGCGGCGATCTCGAGCGCCCGGCGCCCTCTGCGCTGCCCCTTCACCTCGGCCAGATCGGGCCAGGAACCGAGCGACAGGCTGCCGTTCGAGGCGATCGGCGCCGGCGCAGGCAGCCAGTCGCCGCGCATATAGGCGACCGCCTCGGCCAGGTGATGCAGCGGCACCGGATCGACGCCGGCCAGCGCCACCTCGCGCGCCGACTCGGCCGCGCAGAGGACAAACTCGATCCCAGCCCGCCGAGCTCCCTCGGCTACGACGAGCGCTCCCCCGACCGGCCGCACCCTGCCGTCGAGGGCCAGCTCGCCCACGGCCGCATGTGCCTTGAGCGAGCCCGGCGGAACCTGGTGCGAGGCGGCGAGGATGGCAAGCGCGATCGTCAGGTCGAAGCCGGAGCCCTCCTTGCGCAAATCGGCCGGTGCCAGGTTGACGGTGATGCGCCTGAGCGGCCACTCCAGCTCGGCCGAGACGATGCCGCTGCGGACCCGCTCCTTGGCTTCCTGGCAGGCCCGGTCGGCCAGCCCGACGATGGCGAAGGAGGGCACGCCCCTTTGCAGATGCGCCTCGACTTCCACCCGCCGTGGCTCCAGCCCGACGAGCGCATAGGTCAGCATCTGCGCGAGCACCGCCTCAGGCTAGAAAGCGAACCGTCACGCACCTGTCGCAACTCGGTGCCGAAAGACGCGCGAGTGGGCCGACCTTCACCGGTTTCGGGCAAGGCGAGACCGGCGGCGAGATCGGAGGGGGATCTGACCGCGCCGCGATCTCGCGGGCTCGCCCCGCGCTCGCCGGCTAGCCGGCAAAGCGGGCTACGAGAACGTCCTCGAAGAACTCCCCGGCCCGGCGGCCGGTACGGCGGTTGACATGCCGGCGGTGGCTTTCCTCGAGCACCAGTCCGGCCCGGGCGAGGATCTCGGGGTAGAGATGACGGCGGTCGTTGACGACGATCAGCACCGGGGCGCCCGGCCTCAGGGCGGGACGAACGTTCGCCAGCGCCTGGACGACGCCGTCGGAGTAGCTCGCAAGCGCCGCGCGCCCGCTTCCGCGCGCCGCCGCCCCCAGCTCGAGCTCGCGCCGGTCGTCGAGCCCGAGCAACTCGTAGGCGTAACGGTGCTGCTCGTGATAGTCGATCAGGCCCGGGTAGGGCGGCGAGGTGATGATGCCGTCGTAGAGCCCTTCCAGCCGAAGCGAGCGCGCGTCTCCGTACAGGACGCTCGCCGAGCTGCCGCGGGCACGCAGGCGCTGGAACTGCTTGACCCGCTCGAGCGTGTCGAGCGCGTAGCGGCGCAGGAAGTGCGAGGCGCTCTCGACCGGGCGGCAGGTGCGACGGTGCTTGTGGCACCAGTAGGGCTCGAGCTGCGGCGCGCGCGGAAACTCGAGGTCGAAGTGGCGCGTGCGCCTGGCCGAGCGCGCGGCGCGGGTGAGGACGACGTTGAGCAGGTCGATGTGCTCGCAGCCGGCGATCGCGCCGCGGAAGGAGAGCAGCTGCGAGAGCGCCTGCGGCGCGTACCAGTCGCGCAGGTAGGAGGAGCTAGTGCGGGCGGCCGTGGGCGCCGTCTGCGCGTCGAGCCCGGCGACGATACTCCTGATCTCGTGCTCGAGCGCGAAGGGCTCGTAGCGGCGCGTCTTGACCTGCATCAGCAGACAGTTGAAGGCGGAGATGTCGATGCCCGTAGCGTCGAGCCCACTTTCGAGCGCCTGCACGAGCGT
>JBEKGT010000405.1:0-2066 GCA_050012655.1 Gemmatimonadales bacterium
ACGAAGAAGAGCGCCAGCAGGATCGGGAAGGGGAGCAGCATCGGCAGGCACCCGCCGAGCGGGTTCACCTTGTGCTCCTTGTACAGCTTGAGCATCTCCTGCTGCAGGCGCGCCGGGTCGTCCTTGTGGCGCGTCTGGACGTCCTTCATCAGCGGCTGCACCGCCTGCATCGCCACCGAGCTCATCATCGCCTTCTGGTTCAGCGGCCACAGCAGCAGCCGCACCAGGATGCCGAAGAGGATGAGCACGAAGCCGTAGCCGAGGTGCAGGAACTGGTGCATCCACAGCAGCAGCTGGGTGATCCACAGCGAGACCGGCATCACGATCGGCTTGAAGATCCAGCCGTAGGGTGACGCCTTGTCGAGCTGCCGGCCGATCGGGTGGATCTCCCGGTATTCCTGGGGCCCGAGGTAGAGCTGGAAGCGGAACCGGCCGTCCGCGCCGATGGCCCGCGTCACCCAGGTCTGCGCGTGGGTCGCGAGCCGCCCCGGGCGCGGCCCACCGGTGAGCACCGCACCGCCGAACTCGCGCCGCGCGGTGTCGCCTGAGAGGAGCGCCGCGATGAAGTACTTCGACTTGACCGCGACCCAGTCGTAGGGGCCCTCGAGCGCCGCCGTCTCGCCCGGCGCCACCTTCGAGAACGCCTTGTCCTCCGGCGAATCGCTGCGCCCGACCACGCCGTATCGCCGGTAGTTGTCAAGGCTGTCGGCCTCGACGTTGGCGATGCCGGTGCCCATCCCGATCAGGAGCAGTGCACCGCGCCCCTCGAGCCCCTCCACCGTGCCGGCCACGTCCAGTTCGTAGTTCCGACCGGCCGTCCGCGCATACTCCACGTCGAACCGGATCGCTCCCCGGGCCGCGGAGAAGGCGACCCCGTCGGCCGCACGCATCACGGAGAAGGGGAGGCTGTCGAGACGCAGCGTGTCGGTGCCGAGTACCAGCCGGTAGGCCAGCAGCCGGTCGCCGGGGCGGACCAGGTCCACCTCGCCGCGATCGTGGAAGGAGCGGAAGCCCGGCAAGGCCGCGGACTCGAGGGCCGCGCCGAGCGAGGTGAACCGGTACGCCGCCCGCGGGGTGGTCACGCTCACGGTCTCGGCGGGGGCAGCGAGACTGGCGGCCACGCCGGCCCGCACGGAGGAGGGGACCGGAGCCGCCGCGGTCGTCACCGGCGGCACGGGCGTCGCCGCCTGTCCATTCGCCAACGCACTCTCGGCTGCCACGGGGCGGCTGGCGGCCAGTCGCCTCGGCGGCTGCTTCAGGAATATCGAAGGGAGCACCGCCACCACGATCATCAGCGCAATGGCTAGGATCAGTCGCCGGTCCATCGGACCTCAAGGCACCGGGTCATAGCCGCCCGGATGGAAGGGGTGACACCGCGCGATGCGCTTGGCGCCCAGCCACGCTCCCTTGAACGCGCCGTGGCGCGCGACCGCTTCGAGCGCGTAGTGCGAGCACGTCGGCTGGTACCGGCACGCTGAGGGGAGCAACGGCGACAGCGTGACCTGGTAGCCGCGGATCAGCAGGACGACGAGGCGCGCGGCGACGGACATAGGGCGGCGACGATCTCCAGCCGCAGGCGGTCGAAAGTGGCCTCGTACGCTGCCGGCCGGGCGCGGACGACGGTGTCCGTCGGCTCCGCGAGCGCCGGCAGGACCGAGCGGCGGCCGATCTCCCTGATCCGGCGACGCAACTGGTTGCGGCGCACCGCGGTGTGCCCGTGCCGGGGGACCACCACCGCCAGCCGTGAATGGCCGAAAGGGGAAGGCCGCGTGAACAGATCGAGGTGATCGGTTCGACGGCGCTTCCCCTGTGTCAGCAGCGCGCGAAGCTCCCCAGCGCGCGTGATGCGAAACGACCTCGGCAGCGCTTCGGCCGTCAGGCGCCCCGGTGCTTGGACGGGAGCTGCACGACCAGCTGCTTGCGGCCCTTCTTGCGGCGCCGCGACAGCGTCTCACGCCCCCATCGTGTCGACATGCGAGCGCGGAAGCCGTGCTTGTTGATGCGCTTACGGTTCCGCGGGCGATAACTCGGTTTCACGTTCAGGCCTCCAAAGAGCCAGAAAACCT
>JBEKGT010000406.1:0-2058 GCA_050012655.1 Gemmatimonadales bacterium
TACGGCGAGCCGGGCGCGGCGGAGCGGTTCCGGACCTTCGACACCATCTGTTCGGCCACACAGGATCGCCAGGACGCCGTGCTGAAGCTGCTCGATGACTCGGTGGACGTGATGGTGGTGATCGGCGGCTACAATTCGAGCAACACCGCCCACCTCGCGGCGCTGTGCGCCAAGCGGGTACCGACGTACCACATCGCGGATTCCGGCGACATCGCGCCCGAGGCACTCACCATCCGCCACAAGCCGGTGGGCGGGCACGACGCGATGGATACGGCGGGGTGGCTGCCGGCGGGCGCCCGGGTGGTGGGGGTCACGGCCGGCGCCTCGACGCCGAACAATAAGGTCGGTGAGACCATCGAGCGCATCTTCGCCACGCGCGGGATTCCCCTGGCGGAGGCGCTCGGGTAGGCGCGGCGGGGGTGCGGCGGCCCTCGAGCGCGGACCGGCCCGCCTAGCGGAAGTCGTGTGACGTCGCGAACGTGGCGCCGGCGCCCCGGCCGAGCGCCGCGAACCGTCTCCCCCGCACGTTCAGCACGCCCTGTTCCTCCTGCAGGACCCCCTCCACCAGCAGCAGCGGCGAACGCACGACGAGCCGCCGGTGCTCCTCGAAGAGTTTCGGCGCGATGACCACGTTCGCCAGGCCCGTCTCGTCCTCCAGCGTCACGAAGCAGAACCCCTTCGCCGTGGCGGGCCGCTGGCGGCAGATGACGAGACCGGCGACGGTCACCCACTCGCCGTCGCGGCGGCGCGCGAGGTCGCCGGCGGGGACGACGCCCTGCTCGCGCAGCGCCTCGCGGATGTGGCGCATCGGATGGCCCGCGGGGGAGAGGCCGGCGACGCGGTAGTCGGCCTCGGTCAGCTCGACGGGGGTGAGGGGCGGCACCGGCGCAGGGCGGCGGTCGCCGGTGACCGGCGCCAGGGGGCCGGCGGCGCCGCGCGCGTGCTTGAGGACCTCCCAGAGCGCGGAGCGGCGGTTGGGCCAGAGGCCGTCGAACGCGCCGCCCTCGGCGAGCGCGCGGAGCTGCGCGACGTTGAGGCCGCTCCGCCGGACCCACTCCTCGAGGGTGTGCGGGCGCTCCCCGGCCAGCAAGGGCTCGAGGTGCTCGCGCGCCTTCTCGCCGAGACCACGGACATAGCGGAGGCCAATACGGAGGGCGAATCCTCGCGAGGGGCCGCGTGCGCTCCGGCCGTCGGACGGCTCGCTCCGCTCGCACGGCGCCGTCCGTCGCGTACGGGGCCCCTCGCTCGTCTCGTCCTCCGCCTCCATCGTGCAGTCCCATTCGCTCCGCATCACGTCCACGCCGCGGACCTCCACGCCGTGGCGGCGCGCGTCCTCGACGAGGGTGCTCGGCGCGTAGAACCCCATCGGCTGGGCGTTGAGGAGCGCGCAGCTGAAGGCGGTGTGGTAGTAGCGCTTGAGCCACGCCGAGGCGTAGACGAGGAGCGCGAAGCTCGCGGCGTGGCTCTCGGGGAAGCCGTAGTCGGCGAAGGCGGAGATCTGGTTGAAGATGCGGCGGCCGACGTCGGGGTCGATGCCGTTCCTGGCCATCCCCTCGATCAGCTTCTCGCAGATCTTCGCCATCCGCTCGTGCGAGCGCTTGTGGCCCATCGCGCGCCGCAGCTCATCCGCCTCGCCGGGAGTGAAGCCCGCCGCGGCGATGGCGACCTGCATCCCCTGTTCCTGGAAAAGCGGGACGCCCAGGGTGCGCTCGAGGATCGGCTCGAGCGAGGGGTGCGGATAGACGACCGGCTCCTCGCCGGCGCGGCGCCGCAGGTAGGGATGTACCATCTCGCCCTGGATGGGGCCGGGTCGGATGAGCGCGACCTCCACCACCAGATCGTAGAAGGTCCGCGGCGCGAGGCGCGGCAGGGTGTTCATCTGGGCGCGCGACTCCACCTGGAAGACGCCCACCGTGTCGGCCCGGCAGAGGAGGTCGTAGACGGCGGGGTCGTCCATCGGCAGACGGGCGAGGTCCACCGCGACGCCGTGATGCCGGCGGATCAGGACGAGGGCGTCCTGGATCATCGTCAGCATCCCGAGGCCGAGGAGGTCGATCT
>JBEKGT010000407.1:0-2052 GCA_050012655.1 Gemmatimonadales bacterium
CGCTCCGCTCCCGGCCCGCCGCACCGCCTCGTCTATCTCCACCGCCTGCTTCGAGAGGAAGTTCAGGACCTCGACGCCATCGGCGTTGAACGCCTCCTGCCGGTCCGTGTAGCCGATCTCCCGCAGCGCCCTTCGCGCCTCCGCCTCCGCGTCCACCGTCGCGCCGGAGGTGATCTCTCCCGCGAGCACCAGCCGCCCGCCCTTGGCCAGCACTTCGCACGCCACGTGCGCCTGCGGGTCCTGCGCGAGATGGGCGTCGAGGATCGAGTCGGCGACGAAGTCGCACACCTTGTCGGGGTGGCCCTCGCAGACCGACTCCGACGTGAAGACGTAGTTCCCAAGCAACCCTGCCATCGTCCGCTCCGCACGCGGCGCCGGCCGCCGCGACTGATCGCCGGATGTCGCCCGCCTGAAAACACCACGGCCCCCGACTCGTCATCGCGGGGGCCGTACACCGCGACTTAGAAGGACAGCCCGGATCGCTCCGGCGCGCGGCCCTTCAAGTCGGGGAAATCGCCGCGCAACGAAACCCTACCCGGTCCCGGGCCCGGAGACAAGGGGCGCCGCGAGTCGGGCATGTTCCGGCGGCGCGTCCGCCACGCCCCGCGCACCGCTCCACCGGAACGCCCCCCTCGGCACCAGCCTCGCACCGAGGAGGACCACCAGAACGGCGGCGTACCGCGTCGGCCGCGTGATGTCCTTCTTCTGCGACCAGGTGAAGTGCACGATACCCGCGAGCGCTGTCACGTAGAGGAGGGCGTGGAGGGACACCCAGCGCCTGCCGAGCCGCCGCACCCAGCCGCGCGTCGAGGTCACCGCGAGCGGCACCATCAGCATCAGGCCCGTGAAGCCCACCGTGATGTACGGCCGCTTCCCGATGTCCTGGGCGATCGTGCGCCAGTCGAAGAACTGGTCGAGGACGAGATACACGAGGAAGTGGAGCGCGAGATACGTGAACGCGAAGAGGCCGAGCATACGCCGGAACGACTGCAGCCGGTTCCACCCGGTGACGCGGCGCAGTGGGGTCACGGAGAGCGTGGCGGTGATGAAGGTGATGCCCCACGTGCCGGTGCGGTGGGTGAGGTCCTTGATCGGCTCCGCGGCGAGGCGGCCAGTGAGGGCGTCGACGACCATCACGGCGAGCGGGACGAGGCAGAGGAGGAAGAGCGCCACCTTGGCGAGACGCGCGAGCGGCGGCTTCACGCCTAGAAATTCCTCCGCAGATCCATGCCGGCATACAGCTGCGCCACCTGGTCGCCGTAGCCATTGAAGGGCAGCGTCGGCCGCCGGAAGAACTCCCCGATCCGCCGCTCCCGGGCCTGGCTCCAGCGCGGGTGGTCCACCGCGGGGTTCACGTTGGCGTAGAAGCCGTACTCGTCCGGCGCCGAGATCGCCCACGTGTTCTGCGGCTGGGTGCGCACGAACCGGATCCGCACGATCGCCTTGATCCCCTTGAAGCCGTACTTCCATGGCACCACCAGCCGCAGCGGCGCGCCGTTCTGGTTGGGGAGGGCGCGGCCATACAGCCCCGTCACCATCAGCGTGAGCGGGTGCATCGCCTCGTCCATCCGCAGCCCCTCGACGTATGGCCACGCCAGCACGCCGCTCCTCTCCCCCGGCATCCGGTCGGGGGCGTAGAGCGTCGTGAACTCGACGAACCGCGCCTGCGACGTCGGCTGCACCCGAGCGATGAGATCGCGCAGCGGGAAGCCCATCCACGGGATCACCATGGACCACGCCTCGACGCACCGCAGGCGGTAGACCCGCTCCTGCACCGTCACGTGAGCGACGATGTCATCGAGGTCGTAGCGAGCCGGGTGCGCCACCTCGCCGCCGATCTCCACCGTCCACGGCCGCGGCCGGAAGTCGCGCGCAAACAGCGCGGGCTCATCCTTCCCCGTCCCGAACTCGTAGTAGTTGTTGTACGTCGTCACCTGCTCGTACGGCGTGAGCTTGTCGTCGGTCGCGGCGCGCCCCGCCTGCCCTCCCGACGCCGCGGCGACCAGCCCTCGGGCCGCGCCCGGCAGCGCGAAAGACGCGGCCGCCATCCCG
>JBEKGT010000408.1:0-2049 GCA_050012655.1 Gemmatimonadales bacterium
CTTGGTGACGAGCAGGTGGTGGATGAGAATGGCGTAGCCGGCCGCCACGGAAGGGAGCACGACGAGGGCGGCGAGAGCTGCGGCACGGACGAGGAAGCGCTTGGACATTGCAGTTGCCTCTGCGAAGGGCACGGTGCCAATTACGCAAACAATGGGCCAAGTCCACATCGGCACCCAGGGCTGGAACTACGGCGTCTGGGTCGGGTCATTCTATCCCAAAGGCACGCGGCCCGCGAATTTCCTCCGGACCTATGCCCGGGCATTCGATACCGTAGAGATCGACTCGACGTTCTACGCCATCCCGCCGGCCGCGACCGTCGAGGGCTGGGCGCAGCGGGTGCCCGACGGTTTCGTCTTCGCCCTCAAGATGCCGCGCGCGATCACCCACGAACACGGCCTAGAGGAAGCCTGGGACCTGCTCGACGCCTTTGCCGCCCGCGCCCGGCTCCTCGGTGCCAAGCTCGGGCCGGTCCTCATTCAGCTCGGTCCCGAGTTCGGGCCGGCCCGCCGGAGGGCGCTCGAGCGGTTCCTCCCGCGCCTGCCGCGCGACCTGCGCTTCGCGGTCGAGTTCCGGCAGCGCGGCTGGCTCACTCCGGAGCATCTGCGCCTCCTCGCCGACCACGGCGTGGCGCTGGCCCTCGCCGACGGCCGCTTCGTCCCGCGCGAACGGCTCCTGGAGCTGGCGGAGGTGCCCACGGCCGACTTCGCCTACGTACGCTGGATGGGACCCGATCGCAAGATCGAGGACTACGCGCGGGTCGTCGTGGACCGGAGCCACGAGCTCGCCGAGTGGGCGCTCGCCCTCGCGGCGCTCGTCTCCCGGGTCAGCACCGTGCGCGGCTACTTCAACAACCACTTCCAGGGGCACTCGCCCGCGAGCGCGCGGGCGCTGCAGCGGCTCCTCGGCCAGCAGCCGGTGGAGCCGGCGGCGCTCTGGGACCAGGCGGAGCTCTTCGAAGCCGGCCCGTGAAACATTTTCGCTCCCAGACGGTAATTGTATGCGGGGCGCACAGCACCGCCCCTGGTTCCGCCGCACGACGTTGCACAAACGTTCTTGCCCGCCGCCTGGCGGGCCGACGGAATAGCCCGGACGCAAGTCCGAAGCGACACGCGGGGTTCAGGGCCTCCCAGGCTCTGGACCCCGTTCGTTTGCGGTCCCTCCGGGTGGAGGCGTACTTTGGCTGCCGCCACGGGGCGCACATGAGCGTTCACATCAGAGACGGTTACGCGACACTGCCATGACACTGACCAAACTGGCCGGGATTGCGTCGTTCGCCGTGACGCTCGCGAGCTGCCGGGATGAGGCGCGGGTGGCGCCGACGCCGACCGCGTACGCGTGGCCGGATTCCTTCGCGTACAAGATGGAGTTCGTGTCGGAGACGTCGGCGAAGGGCGTCGTCGTGCTGCGGTACGAGGAGCGCAAGGAGCTGATGTTTGAGGCGCGGGACGATCGCTACCTGGCATGGCACGACAGCGTGGTCAAGGAGATACTGGTGCCGCGCCGGGGGACGGTGGCCGAGCCGTACCAGCCGGAGGATACGGTCCACTACTACGTGACCCTGAACCGCTGGGGACAGGTCGTGCGGTCGGAGCCGGGGTGCGATCCCGCGGTGGCGGCGTGCCAGCAGGTGTTGCCCTCGGCGCTGCCGCTGGAGCTGCTGCGGCTGGTCCCGCGCCTCCCCGTGTGGGCGCCGCCGAGGGGGGTGGTGTGGGTGGACACGCTGGTGTTCGACGACACGCCGCGCGCGCGCGGAGGGCGCGGCACGATCGTGACGAGCTACCGCGTGACCGGCGACACGGTGGTCGCGCGGGTGGCTCTGTGGCGCGTGCAGTGGCATTCGTTCCGCCGGACGTACGGCGTGGCGCCGGGACTGCTCGGCATCACGGCGGACGTGCCCGTCGAGGAGGACGGCCTCGTCTACATCGACAAGGAGCGGCAGCTTCCGGTGTTCGCCACCTGGGCGGGCGCGGTGGCCGCTCCGCCCGCGCTGGGGTCGCTCGGGGTGACGGGGACGGGGTTCCGCGGCCGTGGGTACCTGGTCGGTTCCA
>JBEKGT010000409.1:0-2036 GCA_050012655.1 Gemmatimonadales bacterium
TCCCGTCGCCGCCAGAAGCGCCGATCTCGAGGATGTGCCGCACGCCTTCCGTGGCGCCGACCGCCTCGATGGCGGGCGAGAACCGGTCGCGCCGGATCTCGGGAGGGAGGATCCGGTCGAGGCCGGAGGGACCGGTCGCGTCGCTCACCGGACCGTTCCCTCCCCGCCGCGCCGGCCGGCGGGGTCCGCGTCGGCGGGCGCGCCGCCGCCGAGCACCTCGGAGCGGATGCCGTTCTTGCCGCGCCGCTTCACCTCGTACATCAAGGCGTCGGCGCGCTGCAGGAGCCCGTCCACGGAGCGGACCGGCCGCATCGCGGTCACGACGCCGAAACAGAAGGTGACGTCCACCTGCTCGCCCGCCATCGCTTCCGCGAGGGCGCCCTGGAGCTTCCGCAGCGCCGCCGCCGCGGCGTCGGACCCGGTCTCCGGGAAGAGCAGGCCGAACTCGTCGCCGCCGAGCCGCGCGGCGGTGTCCACGGCCCGCACGTTGGTCGCGAGCGTCTGCGCGATGGTGCGGAGCACCCGGTCCCCGGCGCTGTGCCCGTAAGTGTCGTTGACGGCCTTGAAGCCGTCGGCGTCGAGGTACGCGAGGGTGAGCGGGCGCCCGTAGCGCTCGGCGCGGGCGACCTCCTGGTCGGCCGCCTCCCGGAACGCGCGCGCGTTCCGCACGCCCGTCAGTCCGTCCACCCGCGCCAGCTCGTGCTCGCGCTCCAGCGCGTCGGCGAGGGCTTTCAGGGTCCGCCGGAGTGCGAAGAGCGTGAGGACGAAGGCCAGGTAGAGGGCGAGACGCAGGGACGTGTTCCAGGCTAGTACCAGCGTGCCGCCAGTGGTGGCCGCGAGGGCGTGGTGCGCCGCCAGCCAGATCCCCACGCTCACGACGCCGGCAGCGATGCCCGCTGCGCGACCGCCGAACCACACCACGAGGGAGATAGGGAGGAGGTATAGAGCCGCGAAGCTCAGCCGGACGTCGGTCGCAGCGTCGAAGAAGCCGATGACGAGGATGAGCACGGCGCCCACGCCCACCACGAATGGCCTCGGCCGGCCCTCGAGCTCGCGCACGGCCCTGAGCACCGTGGTCACGCGCGGCGTCTCGCGCCGGTCCGCCGTCATCGTCTGAGTCCACCTCGCGGGCGGGGTCCACTTCGGCACGCCGGGCCCCCGGCGCGCTCCCTAAAGGCAGCCATCGCGGTGAGAGAAACGCAAGTCCGGCCGCGTTGACTTCCGCGCCGCCACCACCGAACGTCCGGGCGGCCATCACGATCCCCTTCGCCCGGAGCACGATGCGATGCAGACGCGACCCCTCGGACCCGGCGCCCCCGGCGTCTCCGCCGTCGGCTTCGGCGGCATGCCCCTCTCGATCCGCGGGCGCCCCGACGACGAGCGCGTCGCCCTCCGCGTCATCCACGCCGGCCTCGACGCGGGGATGACGCTGCTGGACACCGCCAACGTCTACTGCCTCGACGACACCGATATCGGCCACAACGAGCGGCTGATGGCGAAGGCCCTGCGGACATGGGGCGGCCGGACCGACGCGGTGGTCGTGGCGACGAAGGGAGGCATCACGCGGCCGAAGGGGGACTGGGCGCTCGACGGCCGGCCCGCGTCGCTGCGCCGGGCCTGCGAGCAGTCCCTCTTGGCGCTCGGCGTGGACTGCATCGCGCTCTACCAGTACCACCGGCCCGACGAGACGGTGCCGTTCGCGGAGAGCGTGGGGGCGCTCGCCGACCTCCGGCGTGAAGGGAAGATCCGCTGGGTCGGCCTCTCCAACGTGACCGTGGCACAGATCCGCGAGGCCGCGGCCATCGTCCCCGTGGTCACCGTGCAGAACCGCCTGAGCCCTTTCTTCCGCGAGGCAATCGAGACGGGGGTAGTGGCGCACTGCGCGAGCGAGGGGATCGGCTTCCTCGCCTACAGCCCGGTGGGCGGCGGGCGCCTCAATCAGAAGCTGCCGTCCATCGCGGCACTCCAGCCGATCGCGCGGGCCCACGACGCAAGCCCGCACGCGGTGGTGCTTGCCTGGGTGCTGGCACAGGGAC
>JBEKGT010000410.1:0-2023 GCA_050012655.1 Gemmatimonadales bacterium
GCCGAGGCGGGCGCCGACGCCGTGGGCTCGAACTGCGGCAACGGTATCGCCCACATGGTCGCCATCGCGCGGGAGTTCCGGGCGCTGAGTCGCCTGCCACTCGTCATCCAGGCCAACGCCGGCCTGCCGAAGAGTGTCGCCGGCCATGCCGTCTACGACGAAACGCCCGCGTTCCTGGCTGAGAACGCGCGGGAGCTGCTCGATTACGGCGTCTCGGTCATCGGCGGGTGTTGCGGCACCACGCCGGAGCACATCCGCGCCCTCCGCGCGATGGTGGATGGCGCCCGCCGCTAGCGACCCCGCCCGCCGGAAGCTCGGCCTGTGGATGGCCACCGCCCTCGTCGTCGGGAACATGATCGGCTCGGGGGTCTTCCTCCTCCCCGCCTCGCTCGGCGTCTACGGCGGCGTCAGTCTCGTCGGCTGGGGCTTCACCACCATGGGCGCGCTCCTCCTCGCGCTCACCTTCGCGCGTCTCGCCCGCGCGTATCCGCGCGCCGGCGGGCCGTACGCCTACACCCGCGTCGCGTTCGGCGACTTCCCAGCGTTCCTCGTCGCGTGGGGGTACTGGCTCTCCACCTGCGTGGGCAACGCGGCCATCGCGGTGGCGATGGTGGGCTACCTCGGGTTCTTCTCGCCGGCCCTCGCGGCGAGCCCGGCGCTCGCCGCCGGGGCCGCCGTCGCGGCGATCTGGCTCCTCACCTGGGTCAACGCGCGCGGGGTCCGCGAAGCGGGCGGCGTCCAGGTCGTCACGACCACGCTCAAGCTGCTCCCCCTGCTGGCCATCGCGATGTTCGGTCTCGCGTTCCTGCACCCGGCGAACTTCGTCCCCTTCAACGTCAGCGGGCGCTCCGACCTCTCGGCCATCTCCGCCACCGCCGCGCTCACGCTCTGGGCGTTCCTCGGCCTCGAGTCGGCGACCATCCCGGCGGGCGAGGTCGAACGGCCCGAGCGCACCATCCCACGGGCCACGCTGCTCGGCACGGCGGCTGCGGCGCTGGTCTACGTGGCGGGGACCGCCGCGGTGATGGGGGTGATGCGGCCGGCGACGCTCGCCGCCTCGACCGCCCCCTTCGCCGACGCGGCGCGTGCGATGTGGGGACCGTGGGCCGCCAAGGCTGTCGCGGCGGGCGCCGTGGTGTCGTGCTTCGGCGCCCTCAACGGGTGGATCCTCCTGCAGGGCCAGTTGCCGCTCGCCGCAGCGGCGGATGGCGTGCTGCCGCGGGTCTTCGGCCGCCTCTCCTCGCGCGGGACCCCGGCGGCGGGTCTCGTCATCTCCAGCGTCCTGGTGACCCTCGTCGTGGCCACCAACTACAGCCGCGGACTGGTGGTGGAGTTCACCTTCATCATCCTCCTGGCGACCCTCGCGACGCTGGTTCCCTACGTCTTCTCCATGATGGCCTTCGTGGCGCTGCGCGTGCGGGAGTACGGCTGGCCTTCTGGCGGAAGGGGTGCCGGGCCCCTCGTCGTCGCCCTCCTCGCCTTCGGCTACTCGGTGTGGGCGATCGCGGGCATCGGCTGGGAGGCGCTCCTCTGGGGCGCCGGCCTCCTCCTCGCGGGCGTCCCGCTTTACCTCCGCTCTGTGCGCCGGCTCCGCTAGCGTCCTCAGGGGCTGCGACGCATCTTGCGGCGGCGCATCTTCCGCTGAGGGTTCCGATGGCCGCACGTCGTCCGTTGCTGCTCGTGCTCGTGGTGTTGGTTGCCGCGGCGAATGCTCTCGCCCAGGGCCTTCCCGGCGGCCGTCCCGACCAGCTCGGGTTCTCCCCGGAGCGCCTCGCGCGCATCGACAGCGTGATGCGCCGGTACGTGGACTCCGGCCGCGTGGCCGGCGTGGTGACGCTCGTGGCCCGCCACGGCCGCGTCGTGCAGCTGGGCGCCTACGGCTGGGCGGACCGCGAGGCGGGCCGGCGCATGACGCCCGACGCGATCTTCCGCATCGCTTCGCAGAGCAAGGCCCTGACGAGCGTGGCGGTGATGGCGCTCGTGGAGGAGGGCCGGCTCCGGGTCTCCGACCCCGTCTCGCTCT
>JBEKGT010000411.1:0-2017 GCA_050012655.1 Gemmatimonadales bacterium
CCGGGGGCCTGCTCGAGTTCCCCCCAGACCTCGCCTGGCCAGAGGGACATGGAGAACGTGACCGGATGAGCGTGGATATCCAGGGCCTGAAGATGTTGCGCCCCCTGGACCGCCCAGTTCAGGACGTCCCGGCGGGCCGCGCGAGCGCGGTCGGCGTCCGCGGCCGGCAGCCGCGGGTCGTCGGGGTCCTTTCGCAGTATGTTCCAGGCCTGGTCGGCCTCGTTGAGCAACTCCCAGGCAAGGACCGCACGGTACGCGCCGTAGCGCGCCGCGAGGTACGTGAGGCGCCGGCGGAAGAGACGGAGGGCGTCGGCGTCGCGGAAGAACTCCGGCACGGCCGAGAGCGGCCCGCCGAGTTCGCGGAAGTAGGGATGTTCCTTCGACAGCTTGGCTACGTCGTAGGCGTTCTCGGCCACCAGGATTACGTAGAGACCGCGCGCCTGCGCGGCCACAAGAATCTCGTCCAGCGCGGCGGCCGTGTCCGGGTCGAAGCGCCCCGCGCGCGGCTGTTCGAGCGGCAGGCCCCAACTGCACAGCCACACGCGCGTCGCGTCGCCGCCCTGGCGCGCCAGGTTCGCGAACATCCGCCGGAACCAGTCGGCGTCGCCCTTCTTCTCCGGCCAGGGCAGGCTCAGGCCGACAGGGACGAAGACGCTCCCATCGTCGAAGCGCAGGACCCGTTCGCCGGCCCGGACGCGCACGAAGCCGTGGTCCGCCGGGGGGCCGGCCACGAAGGCCACGGCCTTCTCCCCGCGGGTAACTCGGCCGCGCAGTTCCGCGGCGAGCCGCACCCCGTAGGTCCCCTCGCCGGGCGGCGCGAAGCGGAAGCGCCATTCCCCTTCCGCGGGGGCCCACGAGGGGCCCTCGCGGAAAAAGCAGGGCGCCTGGAGGATGCGTGCCGGCGTCGCGGCATTCTCCGGCAGCGCGATCTCCGCCACCACGCTCAACTCGCCGTACGCATACGGGTCGGCGCCTCCGCCGTAGACCCGCACGGCCCCCTCCACGAAGTCCCCCGCCGGCGTCAGACGCTTGTTCAGCAGCAGCGGCGAGAGTTCCGGCGGGCGGGCGTCCAGTTCGCCGCCCAGATAGAAGACGAAGGCGCCCGCCTCGCGCGGCGCGCGCGGGTCCGGCAGGAGACGCTGGCGCAGCAGCAGCGTCTTCGGCATCTTGGTGAGCGTCCAGGTGGCCGGCGCGGAACGCGCGATCTCGACGTGCGGACCGTTGTGGCCCGCGAAGGACAACCGCAGCGCGCGGAACGGCTTGCCGTCGGGACGCGGCGGGTCGCGGTCTCCCAGCGCCGTGCAGCGCAGGCCCAGTTCGCCCACTTCCGTCAACTCCGGCCACACGCCGGCGGCATCGGGATAGAGTTCCACCGCGAGTTCCAGGGGGATTTCCGGCAGAACCTCGCCGCCCGGCGACGGCGCGCTCCACGACCACGTCGCGCCTGCGGGGTTCGCAGGGCCAAGCCGTCGCGGGCTGATGAGCACCCGCGCGCCCGCCGGCAGGCGGCGCGCCTGGACGAGAAGCGAGAGCGGCGCGGCCGGCCCGTCGGCCCCGCGCCCACTGCCCGCGAGGAGGACCTCCTGCAGCGCGGTCTCATCTCCTTCCGGCAAGGCCGGTGTCTCGAACCACTTCTCGTCGGGGGGCAGGAGCGGGTCGGGAGCGGCCTCGGCCTCAGGCACGCGGCGCACTTCGGCCGTGGCGAGGGGCGTATGCCCGCGGGTCAGGAGCAGTCGTGCGCCGGACGACAGCAGGCGCACTTCGGCCGGAGCAGCGTCCTCAGCGGGGACCGCCGTGGAAGCGCCTGCACACAGTGCGGTGACGAGGAGAACCAGCGTTTGGCGGCGGCGCTCACTAAGGAGGATTTCGGATTGGGCCTTGGGGATTGGGGATTGGCAACCCAAGGCGGAGGAACGAGGGCGGTCCAGCGGGCACTTGGCGGCAACACGTGTCTGTTCGGTGGATCGTCTGTCAGTGCGGTCCATCATGAAGCAGGCACAAACGCAACTGAGCGGGG
>JBEKGT010000412.1:0-2014 GCA_050012655.1 Gemmatimonadales bacterium
CAATAACCCCGGGCCAGGTCGGGGACTCGTTCACGGTTCGTCTGGCGTTCGGGCACACGGGCGGCCTCGCCGACCATAAAACACAACAATAACTGTAACATTTCTATCGGGGATTGTCAAGAGGGGCGGAGAAGATCCGCCCTGGGTGCCACGGTCAAACGAAGCTTGGCCGCCTATGAAAGTGGGCTGTCAACCGGGCGAGGGACGGTTTGGTTTTTCCCCTCATCGCCGGTTTTGGTCTTGGTTCTTCGGCCGGTCGCCGTCTCTCTCCTCCACCCGCCTATTCGAGGTCTTTCGCCTCATCCGTTCGTGCGGTGCGCGGCGCCTCAAACGTGCCAAAGAGGTCGGCTCCCTCAACGGCCAAGGAGAGGTCGCCGCGCGGCGCTGGGAGTCGGGACGGCGGCCGGCCGCGTCGTTGCTTACGCCGCCGTCCGAATCCGGTAGTGCACGGTCTTGGTCCGCGTCTCCCGCGCCGCCTCCACGTTCAGCTTCGCCACGTCGAAGGCCGTCTTCGTCCGCCACATGCGAAACAGGATTCGCGCCAGGCGATGGGCCACCGCCACGACCGCCTTCTTGTACCCCGCCTTGGCGCAGACCCGCGCGAAGTAGGGGTGCAACGGGTGCCGCGGGTTCGCCGCGTGGTGGGCGACCTCGACCAGGACCGCCCGCAGCGGACCCGATCCCTGCCGCGTGATCCGCCCGTGCCGCTCGCTTTCCCCCGAGTCGTAGGTCGACGAGACGATCCCCAGGTAGCTCCCCACCGCGCCGCTGTCGGGAAAGCGCTCCGGCGTCCCCAGCACGGCGATGAAGCTCGCCGCCGTGATCCGGCCCACGCCGGGGACCGTGGTCAGCAGCTCCTCCGTCTCCCGGAACGGCGCGAGCGCCTTGTCCAACTCCCTCTCCAGCGCCGCGACCTGCTCCTGGGCCAGCCGCCAGAGCTCCGCGTGCATCGCCAGGTGCTCCCGCAGGCCCTCGGCCTGCGGCGACGCCAGGAGCTTGGCCCACGCCGCCTCCGTGGCCAGCCGGGGCATCGCCGACCCGCGCCCCGCCTGCCGGAACAGGAACTTCGCCGCCCCGGTCTCCATCGTCATGACCTTCACGAAGTGCCGCCGCCGCGAGAGGATCTTGCGCAACCGCTCCACCTCCACCGGCGGCACGTAGACCAGCGAGACGTAGATCCCCCGCCGCACCCCGTCGGCGATCTCGAAGGCGTCCCGCCCGTCCGTCTTCTGCCCCCGCCGCCGCGCCTTGGCCCGCACTTCCCGCGCGTCGATGACGACCGGGTCCATCCCCGCCGCCGTCAGCAGCCGCGCCACCCACGTCGCCTGCGCCCCCGTCTCCAGCCCGACGACCGTCCCCGCCGGGGCCTGCGCCTCCGCGAGCAGCCGCGAAAGGCCCTCCGCCGTCGTCGGCTCGGCCCCGCGCCGCACGACCTGGCCCGCCCCGTCCATCGCCACGTAGACCGTCGCCTTGCTGTGCACGTCCAGTCCGAGATAGAGTGTCATGGGCTGTCCCCTCCAACGTTGGGGCGCTACCGCGACCCCGTGATTGTTGTGAGGCGGTCTTACCACCGACCTCGGGGACAGCCCACTATCATAAATACGTGGCACCATAA
The DNA here is from genome assembly GCA_050012655.1 of Gemmatimonadales bacterium. Taxonomy (GTDB): domain Bacteria; phylum Gemmatimonadota; class Gemmatimonadetes; order Gemmatimonadales; family JACORV01; genus JADGQW01. Next base: position 1,616 of record JBEKGT010000412.1, read on the forward strand.
GAACAACCGGGACGCCGTGCGTCGTTCCTGGGGTTGAAAGTCAGACGCTCGCGCGAAACCGCTCGCAAGTGGACGCTTCCCCGGCGATGTCTGGAAACTTTGATCGTAGTACCCGCCCCCCCGCTGGATTTGTCAAGAGTTAAAGAAAAAAACGCCCTGCCGCGCCCCGGCACAAGGTGGACGGCGTTCCCGCCGATACGATCCTTGTTCATCGCGGCGGCGGCGCGCGGTTGCGCTGCCGGCCCCATGTTCGCTAGGATCGTCAGGCCATGCCGAAGAACAAAGCCGTCTTCATCGTTCCCCGCGAGGAGGACCCGGTCCTCCTCTACTTCGCCCCGCTGGCGATCCTGTCCCTGGCCCGGCGCCTCGCCGAGCGGGGATGGGAGACGCCGATCCTCG
>JBEKGT010000413.1:0-2011 GCA_050012655.1 Gemmatimonadales bacterium
GGTGCGAGACCCCCATCTTGCCGTCCGGCTCGTGGACCGACGCCGTCCGGACCCAGAACCCGGCCGCCGCGGAGCGGAGGCCGGGCATCGTCTCGGTCAGCACGACGAGGCCGTTGGGCGCGTCGGTACGGACCACGCCCTCGTCCAGCCGCCGGGTGTTCACTCCTTTTCGATCAGCGCCTTGCGGGAGAGCCGCATCCGCCCGCGGTCGTCCACCTCGAGGAGCTTCACGGTGACGACGTCGCCCTTCTTGACGACGTCCTCGGTCCGCTCGGTGCGGCCGTGCTGCAGCTCGGAGATGTGGATCAGCCCCTCGACGCCGGGCAGGATCTCGACGAACGCGCCGAACGCGGTGGTCGTCTTGACCTTGCCGGTGTACGTCTTGCCGACCTCGGCCTCCTGCACCAGGGCCTCGACCATCTCGCGGGCCTTTTGGCCGGCCTCGCCGCCCACCGCGGCGATGGTCACCACGCCGTCGTCGTCGATGCTGACCTTGGCGCCCGACTGCTCCTCGATGTCGCGGATCGTCGCGCCCTTGGGCCCGATGATCTTGCCGATCTCCTTCGGCCGCACCTGGATCGTGATGATCCGCGGCGCGTACGGCGACATCTCGCTGCGCGCCTCGGTGAGCGTCTTGGCCATCACGCCGAGGATGTGCAGCCGGCCCTTCTTCGCCTGCGCCAGCGCCGTTTCCATGATGTCGAGGGAGAGGCCCTGGATCTTGATGTCCATCTGGATCGAGGTGATGCCCTCCGCCGTCCCGGCGACCTTGAAGTCCATGTCGCCGAGCGCGTCCTCGGTCCCGAGGATGTCGGTCAGGATGGCGATCTTGTCGCCCTCCTTGATGAGCCCCATCGCCACGCCCGCCACCGGCGCCTTGATCGGCACGCCGGCGTCCATCAGCGCGAGCGAGGAGCCGCACACCGTCGCCATGGAGGAGGAGCCGTTCGACTCCAGGATCTCCGAGACGATGCGGATGGTGTAGGGGAACTTCTCGTAGGGCGGGAGGAGCGGCGTCACCGCCCGCTCGGCCAGCGCCCCGTGGCCGATCTCGCGCCGGGAGGTGCCGCGCATCGGCCGCACCTCGCCCGTCGAGAAGGGCGGGAAGTTGTAGTGCAGCATGAACGACTTCGTCGTCTCGCGGGGCACGTCGATGTTGTCGATGCGCTGCTCGTCGTCCACGCTCCCCAGCGTCACCGTCGCCAGCGCCTGCGTCTGGCCGCGGGTGAAGAGCGCGGAGCCGTGCACGCGCGGCAGGACCCCCACCTCGCAGGCGATCGGCCGCACCGTCTTGGTGTCGCGGCCGTCCACCCGCTCACCCCGCTCCAGCACCTGCTTGCGCATCGAGCGGTACTCGACGTCGGAGAGGAGCTCGGCGATGAACCTGGTGTCCTCCGGGAACTCGGCCTCCAGCTGCTGCACGACCGTCGAGAAGAGCGCCGAGAGGGCCTGCGACCGCTCCTCCTTCATCGGGAGGTTCATCGCCTCCGCCACACGCGGCTCGGCGATCTCCCTCACCCGCTTCGCGAGCGCCGCCGGCGGTTCGGGCTTCGACCAGTCCATCTTCGGGATGCGGTTCTTGCCGAGCAGCTCGTCCTGCATCCCCACCAGCTCCTGGATCCCCATCTGCGCGACCTTGAAGGCCGCCAGCAGCTCCTCTTCGCTGATCTCGCCCGCGCCTCCCTCGACCATCATGATCGAGTCCTTGCTCCCGGCGACGACGATGTCGACGTCCGAGAACTCGAGCTGCTGGAAGGTCGGGTTGAGGATCCACTTCCCTTCGACGCGGCCCACCCGCACGCCCGCCACCGGACCCGCGAACGGGATCTTCGAGGCGGAGAGGGCGAACGACGCGGCCACCATGCCGAGGACGTCGGCGTCGTTCTCCTGGTCGGCCGAGAGGACGTAGATGAAGACCTGCACCTCGTTCTGGAACCCCTCCGGGAAGAGCGGCCGGATCGTGCGGTCGATGAGCCGCGCGGCCAGGATCTCCTCGTCGTGCGGGCGCGCC
>JBEKGT010000414.1:0-2454 GCA_050012655.1 Gemmatimonadales bacterium
GCTGAGCCGGCCGATGGCGCCAAGGCCGAAGAAGGTCGGCGCCACCGAGGCGAACGAGACGTCGCCCTCGACCGCGCGGCGCGCGACGAACCACGCGGCCGTGAGCGCGGTCACCGCGGCATAGGTGCGCCAGGGCAGTCCTGCGCCGCCCTTGGGCCTCGTGGCGAGGTCGTCGAGCGCGAGCACGGCCACGGCCACCGCCGCGTGCTCCTTCGAGAGCAGAGCGAGCGCTACCGCGCAAAGGACCGCGGCTTCGAGGAGGAGGGAACTCCGGCCCTCCGCCCGCCGATGGCGGACTGCGCGGGCCAGCAGCACGGCCGCCAGGAGGAACGCCGCCGCCATCAGCTCGGCGCGGCCGACGAGGTTCGCGACCGCCTCGACGTGCACCGGATGCACGGCGAACAGCACGCCTCCCGCGAGGGCGGCCGCCGGGCCGGTGTACGCGGCCAAGACCGGGACGAGGAGCGCGGTCGTCGCCGCGTGCCACGCGACGTTCATCGCGTGGAGCCAAACCGTACTCCCGCCGGACAACTGCCAGTCCGCGGCGAACGTCACGATGACCAGCGGCCGGTAGAGCCCTGCGCCGTGCTCCGGCATCTCGTCGTCGAGGGCAAAGCGGTTGCCGGGGGCGGTCACGAAGGCGAGCACCGCTGCGAACGCGGCGATCGCCGCGGCCTTGCGGATAGTCATCGCCGACTCGGCCGACACGCGCCAGCGGGCACCAGGGCGTACGCCTTAGCGGAAGGCACGCTGGAAGGTATCTTTGGCCATGCCCACCAGCCAGACGTCCGGCGGTCGCGCGAGCGCGGTCCGTGGCACCCTTGTCGCGCTCCTCGCCGCGCTCGCGTTCCTCCCGATCGCCAACTGGATCCCCGGCGGGCACGACACCGACTGGTACGACACCGCCCGCCAGCTCTGGACCCTCGGCACCCTCATCGTCGCGGGCCTCGCGGTGATCCTCGCCCTGACGGCGCAGCGGTACGGCGGGCTCTTCGAGCCGCTCGGGCGCCGCCTCGCCGCGCTGCCCCGCCCGTCGGGCCGCGTGGCGGCGGCCCTGCTCGTGCTCGCGGCCTTCGCCGTCTATGCCCTCGTCGCGACCGACATCTTCAGCCGCCGCCCGCTCCTCATCGACGAGGTTATACAGCTCTTCCAGGCGCGGATCTTCGAGCAGGGCCGCCTGTGGCTCGTCTCCACGGGGCATCCCGAATTGCTCGGCTCGATGCACTTGGTGGACCAGGGAGGGCGCGTCTACGGGCAGTTCCCGGCGGGAGGGCCCGCCCTCCTCGCCCTCGGCGACGCGCTGGGCGCCGCGTGGCTGGTGGGCCCCGCCTGCGGCGCGATCGCCGTGGCGGCGTTCATCGTGTTCCTCCGCACCACCGAGCCGGGCCGCGCCACGCGGTGGGCGGCCGCGGCGCTGTTCGCGCTCGCGCCGTTCACCGTGTTCCAGGCCGCGTCGCACATGAACCACGGCTTCACCCTCGCGGCGCTCCTCGTGGCCACGGCGGCGCTCTCCCGGGTGGTGACCGCGGACCACCCGCGGCCCTGGCTCGCCTTCGTCTCGGGACTCGGCTACGGCGTCGCCGCTACCATCCGGCCGACGGACGCGCTGGCGTTCGCGCTCCCGGCGGGGGTCTGGTACCTGGCGCGCGCGATGCGGGACCGGCGGCGCGTCGGCGACCTGCTCGCCGCCGGCGCCGGCGTTGCCCTGCCGATGCTCGCGCTGCTGTGGGTGAACGGGCACACCACCGGCGACCCGTTTCTCTTCGGCTACCAGGTGCTCTGGGGGAAGGAGCACAACCTCGGGTTCCATCGCGCGCCGTGGGGCCCGGTGCACACGCCGCTGCGCGGCCTCGAACTCGTCAACATCTACTTCCTGCGCCTCCAGACGTACCTCTTCGAGTCGCCGGTGCCCTCCCTCGTGCCGGTGCTCGCCGCCCTCGCGCTCGCCCCCGCGTTCGGCCCCTTCGACCGCCTGCTCCTCACCAGCGCCGGCCTCCTCGTCGGCCTCTATTTCGCCTACTGGCACAACGGGTTCTTCCTCGGCCCGCGCTTCCTCTACCCGCTGACGCCGGCCCTCGCGCTCTGGACCGCGCGGCTCCCCGGCATCGTGAAGGTCCGGTTCGGCCGCGGCTTCGTGTGGCGATTCGTGCTCTCCGCCTTCGCCGTCACGGCAGTGATGGCGATCGCCTTCCAGGTGCCGGGACGGGCGCGGCAGTACCGGAACGGCCTCTTCACCATGCGGTGGAACGCCGACAGCACGGCCGCCGCCGACGGGGTTCGCGGCGCGCTGGTGCTGGTGCGGGAGAGCTGGGGGAGCCAGGTCATCGCCCGGATGTGGGGGCTGGGACTGACGCGCTCGGAAGCGGAGTGGCTCTACCGGAGCGTGGACGTCTGCGCGCTCGACCGGGGGGTCGCGGAGGCGGAGCGGCGCGGCCTGCGGGGGCCGGCGGCGGT
>JBEKGT010000415.1:0-3387 GCA_050012655.1 Gemmatimonadales bacterium
GATGGCGTTCACGAGGTCGTCGCTGGTGGCGAAGGGGTGCGTCTCGCGCCGGCGCACGACCGCGCGGGCGAGCGCCCGGGCGCGCGGTTCGTCGCCCCAGTCGGCGAAGGCCTGGGCGAGGGCGGCCTCCGTCGCGCCGTTGAGCCAGTCCGCCGCCGTGGGGCCCTCGCCGTCCATCCGCATGTCGAGCGGGGCTCCGGGTCGGAAGGTGAAGCCTCGGCCGGCGTCGTCGAACTGCGGGGAGGAGACGCCGAGGTCGAGGAGGACGCCGTCGGGCCGGAAGGCCGCCGTCTCGGCGTCGCGCGCCGCGGCGCTGAACTCGCGGAGGCGCACGCGCGCATCGGGGCCGAGCGTGGCGCGGGCGGCCGCGACCGCCGCGGGGTCGCGGTCGAACGCGAGGACCTCGGCGCCGGCGTCCCGCAGCATCCGGGCGTGCCCGCCGGCTCCGACCGTGCCGTCCACGACGCGCCGGCAGCCCCCGAGGAGGAGTCCGACCTCACTCGCGAGGACGCTGGCGTGCGTGTAGGCGGCGCTCTCGGTCACTGGCCTCCCAAGCGATCGGCCCCGCTGCGCGGACGCAGGCGGGGCCGATGGCGGGGCTGACGGGGCTCGAACCCGCGACCTCCGGTGTGACAGACCGGCGCTCTAACCAGCTGAGCTACAGCCCCACTGCACCGAACAGCCTTTAAACTTACACAGGCGTCACTGTGCCGGGCAGCGGGCTTGCCGGAGGAACGCCTGCGCGCGCTGCCGGTAGGCAGGCACCGCCTGCGTCAGGATCTGCTGCGCCTGGTCCGGGTTGGTGCGGCCCCCGGCCGTGACGTTGGCTTCGACCTGGTCGATGAGCCCCATCTCGCGGTGCGCCGCCTCGCAGCGGGCCCCGGCCTGCGCCGGGGTGCTCGCCGAGGTCGCCGTGCTGTCCGCGGCGACGGCCAACTGGTACTGGCCCAGGCCGAGGTAGTAAGCGATGGAAGGCGCGATCCGCGCCGCCGAGGGACCGGTCGCCCAGTCCTTGGCGAGCTGCAGCAGCTCGATGGCTCCCGGGAGGTCCTGCGCCTGGAGCTTCAGGGCGCCCGCGCGGAAGATGATACCCGCCGCGGCCGGCCGGAGGAGCGAATCCGCCTCGCCCGCCAGGCGCGCGTGCACGAGCGCCGAGTCACCCTGACCCATCGCCGAGAGGTCGAAGGCGAGCACCAGGTGGCCGCGCCCCTCGTTCGGGAGTAGGCGCACGTAGCTGCGGATCGCCGCCAACCCGCCGGCGGAATCCGCCTTCGCCCAGCGGAGCGTAGACAGCTCGTACCAGTAGCTCGGCTGGGTCGGGAAGCGCCGCGTGGCCGTGTCGCCCCACGCCAGCAGGTTCGTGGTGTCGCTCGCCCGCTTGAAGTTGCTCCAGATGCGGAAGACCAGGGCCGAATCCACCTTGGTGGAATCGAGCTGGGCGACGTGCGCGAGGTCCGCCCCGGCCTCGCCGAAGCGGCTCATCATCGAATAGACGCGCGAGCGGACGTCGAGGAGGTCGGCCTGGTTCGGGTTGCGGTCGAGCGACTCGTTGAGGATGCGCAGCGAGCTGTCCGGCTCGTTCCGGGCGATGTGCAACCGCACCAGGGCGATGCGGACCTCGTTGTTGTTCGCGTCCGCGATGAGGATGTGGTGCATCGTCATGATCATCCCGGACGTGTCGCTGTGCTCCTCGTAGAAGCGCATCAGCTGCCACTGCGCGAGCACGTTCATCGAGTCGGAGTCCAGGGCGCGCCGCAGCACCTTGATGATGGTGTCGGCCGGCGCGTTCTGCGCCCGCATCACCTGCGCCATGCAGAGCAGCGCCTGCGAGCTGCCGGTGTACCGCCGCAGCGCGTCGTTCGCCGCCGTCAGGGCCTTCCCATAATCCTGGACGCCGACGCCGACTGCGGCAGCGTCTGCGTGACCTCGCTCATCCGGCCGACCACCTCGATCGAGTCGTCGCCGAGCTGCAGGATCACACCCTCGACCAGGAGCCGCGCGTTCAGGACGCGGGCCAGCTGGCGGGAGCTGGTCGGGTCGAGCGGCATGTCCACCGGGAAGCCGCTCGACACGAGGTTCGTGTCGATGAGCCGCTTGTCCACCGCGTTGAAGCGGTCGGCGTAGGCGATCTTCAGGCGGTCCCGCACGGCATTGGCGATCTGCACGCTGAGCGCGGAATCGCGATCGGGCCGGTTGAACGGCACGACGACCACCTTGACCGACGTGGCCGAGGTGGTGACCCGAGCGATCTGCGCCGCCGCGGGCGTGACCTGCGCCGCAGCTGCGATCGCGAGGAATGCCAGGGACCGCCTGGCGGTCGTGACGCGTGCCCCATGCTTCTTCATCGGACCGGTCCTCCCAAGGACGGTAAACACGCCGCAGCAGCCCACGGCGGCAGTGGGCGAAGAGGGATTCGAACCCCCGACATCCTGCGTGTAAGGCAGGCGCTCTGGACCAGCTGAGCTATTCGCCCGTCGCTACAGGATGAGCCCGAGCGGCAGCAGCACGCAGTAGCCCAGCACCAGGAGCAACGGTGCCGCGGTCGTCGATCCCGCCCAGAGGAGGTAATACCCCGAGGCGAGCGACAGGGCGGCACCGGCCAGGAGCCCGGCGTTCACCGCCCCGAATTGCAGCCGCGACTGCGGCCCGGAAGTCTGCATAGTCGCTGAGGATAGCCGTGGTCCCGGCGTCAGTCAAGCGCGTCCGCCCCCGGCCGCGGCGGCTCCCCTCCCGCGGCAATCCGGTCGAGCATCTTCGCGCACTTCTTGCCGCCCGGGCTGAACTTGCTCGCCGTCACACCGGAGCGCCACGTCGCCTGCGCCCCCTCGGCGTTCCCGGCGAACCACTGGGCGCGCCCCATCTCGAAGAACGCCTCGGTCATGTTGGGGCCGAGTTCGATGGCCTTCTGGAAGAAGCTCTCGGCGTCCTCGAACATCTCGCGCTCGAGGTAGACGAGCCCCAGGTAGAAGTGCGCGTACAGGGTGGCCTTCTTGTCGTTGGCCATCCGGATCGCCTTCGAAAGGTGTTCGATCGCCTCGCCGAAGATCCGCTTCTTGTAGCAGATGTACCCGACATTGATGCGCGCGAGGGAATTGCCGGGCTCCTGCATCAGCACCTTCTGGAAGGTGCCGAGGGCCCCGTCGTAGTCCTCGCCAAGCATCTGCGCCCAGCCGAGGAGCGACTCCGCCTCGATCTCCTGGGGGGAGAGCTCCAGCGCGTGGGTGAGGGACTGGATGGCGCCGGGGTAGTCGCCGAGGGAGAGGAGGCTCCATCCCTTCTGGATGAACGTCGAGGCGCCGATGTGGTCCGCGTGCACGACCGGCTTCTCGCCGGAGAACTCGGGGGCGGACGCGGTGGCGCGGTTCTCCTCGGCCATCTGCTTGTAGC
>JBEKGT010000416.1:0-2936 GCA_050012655.1 Gemmatimonadales bacterium
GATGACGGATCTGCGGGCCACCTTCGCCGAGCAGTTCCTGGCGCGCGTGCAGGTCACGGCCGTACCGCCGCCGCCGATGGATTCGCTGCCGGTGCCGCGTACCTACACCGGGCCGGCGGCCCCCGAGGGGGACGCGCCGCCGGAGGTGCGGCGCGAGGTGGCGGGCGGGATGGTGGCGCCGGACGCGGCCCTGCCGCCGCGGCGCGGCGCTCCGCCGGCCCCCGGCCTCGCGGCGCTCGGCCCCTCCGCCAGCCAGAAGGCGGCGACGCTCCGCGCGGCGGGGATCGGCGGACCCCCGCACACGCCTGCGGGCGCGACCATGGGGCCTGGCGGATACCCCAGGGTCGGCCGCAACGACCCCTGCCCGTGCGGGTCGGGGAAGAAGTACAAGAAGTGCCATGGAGCGGGGGCGTAGCGCCGAGATCCGCGCCGTTCTGCCGCCGCGCCGCGCCCGCCCCAGCCGGCGGGCGCGCCATTTTGGGGGCCATGACATCCGTCCAGCGGGACGCGCCCGGCGCCGACCGGCCCCGCGAACGGCTCTTCCGCCTCGGCCCCGGCGCGTTGACGGCGGCGGAGCTCATCGCCATTCTCCTCTCGACGGGCCGCGCGGGGCATTCGGCGGCCGACGTGGCCGCGGCCCTGCTCCTGGAAGGGGGGCCGGCGGTCGGCGACTTGGCGCGCCGGTCGCCGGCGGAGCTCGCCCGGACGGTCGGAATCGGCCCCGCGAAGGCCGCGCGCCTCGCCGCCGCCCTCGAGCTGGGCCGGCGGTTGCAGGAGGAGGGCCGCGCCGCGCGGGTGCGGATCCGCTCGCCGGCGGACGTGTACCGCTTCTACGCCCCCCGGCTCGCCGACCTGCCGGCGGAGGAGTTCCACGTGCTCGCGCTGGACAGCCAGAGCGGCGTCCTGCGCGACCTGCTCGTGACGCGAGGGCTCTTGAACGCATCGCTGGTGCACCCCCGGGAGGTCTTTCGCGGCGCCATCGCCGAGGCGGCGGCGGGGGTCATCGTGGTGCACAACCACCCCTCCGGCGACCCGACTCCTTCGGCCGACGACCGCGCTGCCACCCGCCAGCTCGTCGAGGCGGGACGGATCCTCGACCTCCCCGTGTACGACCACGTCGTCGTCGGCGCCGGTCGCTACGTGAGCTTCGCCGAGGCGGGCCTGCTGTGACCGCCACCGGCGTCCCCGTCATCCCCGGCCTCACCGACGCGCTCGAGCCCCTCGCGGCGCGGTTCGACCTCGGGCTCATCGAGCGCGCCTACCGCTATAGGCACGACGTCATCGAGGACACCGACATCTCCCTGCAGGACCTCGAGCGCGAGTTCGGCCCCGAGGTGACGGCGATCGTGGACGGGCTCACCAAGCTCTCCACGATCACCTTCCGCTCGAGCGCCGAGGAGCAGGTCGAGAACTACCGCAAGCTGCTCCTCTCGGTCGCCAAGGACGCGCGGGTCATCATCATCAAGCTCGCGGACCGTCTCCACAACATGCGGACCCTCGAGCACCTCCCCGAGGAGAAGCAGGCCCGCATCGCGCTGGAGACGCGGGACCTCTACGCCGCGCTGGCGCACCGCTTCGGGATGGCCGGGGTGAAGGCGGAGCTGGAGGACCTGGCGTTCAAGTTCCTCGAGCCGGAGGAGTACAAGGCGCTCGCCCGGAAAGTCCAGTCGAAGCGCGCCGAGCGGGAGGAGCTGGTCGAGCGGATGCGCGAGCCCCTCGAGAAGGAGATGGCGCGCGCCGGCATCCCCGAGGCCGAGGTCACCGGACGACCCAAGCACCTCTGGTCCATCTGGAAGAAGATCGTCCGCCGCGGCGTGCCGTTCGAGGAGATCTTCGACCTCATGGCCATCCGCGTCCTGGTGAACGCGGTGCCCGACTGCTACCACGCCCTCGGCGTCATCCACGCGCGGTGGACCCCGCTCCAGGAGCGGATCAAGGACTACATCGCCCAGCCCAAGTCGAACGGCTACCAGTCGCTGCACACCACGATCTTCGGCCCGGGCGGGCATCTCTACGAGATCCAGATCCGCACCCACGAGATGCACGAGACCGCGGAGTACGGCATCGCGGCGCATTGGCTCTACAAGGAGGGGCGGCTCCAGGACGACCTCGACCGCCATCTGACCTGGTTCCGCCAGCTCCTCGAGCACCAGCAGGACGCGCACACCCCCGAGGAATTCCTCGAGTTCCTGAAGATCGACCTCTACCAGGACGAGATCTTCGTCTTCACTCCCGAGGGGGACGTCAAGCAGCTCCCCAAGAGCGCGACGCCGATCGACTTCGCTTTCGCGGTGCACACCGAGGTGGGGTTCCGCTGCCACGGCGCGAAGGTGAACGGCCGGATCGCGCCGCTGCACCGCCAGCTCAAGAACGGCGACACCGTCGAGATCCTCACCTCGCCCGGCGCGCACCCCTCGCGCGACTGGCTCTCCCACGTCCGCACCGGCCGCGCGCGGCAGAAGATCCGGCAGTGGCTGCGGCAGGAGGAGTACGGCGCGTCGGTGGCGCTCGGGCAGGAGATCCTCGCCCGCGAGCTGCGGCGCCGCCGCCTCGCGAAGCCCGACGAGGACGCGATGAAGCACGCCGCCGGGAAGCTCAACCTCCACGACGCGCCGCACCTGGAGGCGGCGCTCGGCCGCGGCGACCTCTCCTTCGGGCAGGTGCTGGCGGCCCTCTTCCCCGACCTCCCGCCGGAGGAGGCCCCGGCCCCCAAGCCCGGCGCCATCGGCCGCCTCGTCCAGCGGATGCGTGTGGGGCGCGGCATCCGCATCCAGGGCGTGGACGGGCTCATGGTCCGCTACTCCTCGTGCTGCCAGCCGGTCCCCGGCGACGCCGTGACCGGATACGTCACGCGGGGCCGCGGCATCAGCATCCACCGCGTGGACTGCCCCAACCTCCTCGCGCTCAACGACGAGCCCGAGCGGCGGCTCGACCTC
>JBEKGT010000417.1:0-2849 GCA_050012655.1 Gemmatimonadales bacterium
GACAGCGCGGTGACCATGTTCGACCTCCGGACCCTCGCGGTCCTGGGCAAGACCACCGCCGCCGTGGACGACGACGCGGTCCTCTACGACCCCGCCACCCATCACATCTTCACGATGAACGGGGACGCCGGATCCGCGACGGCGATCGATCCGCGCTCGGGCCGCCGCATCGGCAGCGTGGCGCTCGGCGGCAAGCCGGAGTTCGGCGTGAGCGACGGCGCCGGCAAGCTGTACGTCAACATCGAGGACAGCGCGCAGATCGTGGAGGTGGACGCCCGGGCGATGCGGGTCGTGCGGCGGTGGTCCATCGCGCCCTGTGGCTCGCCCACGGGCCTCGCGATCGATCGCGCGCATCGCCGCCTCTTCAGCGGCTGCCGGAGCGGCGTGATGGCGATCTCCGACGCCACGGCGGGCCGCCTGGTGACGACGGTGCCGATCGGCCAGGCCGTGGACGCGTGCCGCTTCGACCCCGGCGCCCAGCTCGCCTTCGCCTCCAACGGCGACGGCACCCTCACGGTGATCCACGAGGACGCGCCCGACCGCTACACGGTGGTCGCCAACGTCGCCACGAAGCAGGGCGCGCGGACGATGGAGATCGACCTCCGGACGCACCGCATCTACACGGTCACCGCCGACTTCGGGCCGGCTCCGGCCCCCACCGCCGAGCGGCCGCGTTCGCGTCCGCCGGTGCTCCCGGGGACCTTCGCGCTGTTGGTGCTCGAGCCGTAGCGGTCCCCCCCGCGGAGCGGGCCGCGCCGTGTGAACGCCAAGCCCCGTTCGGTCGCCCGCGACCGGGCGGGGCTTGGGCGTCCGGCCAGTTCCAACTGACCCCGCCCCCCTGCCAACCATTCCGCTGGAACTCCTGTCCAAGAGCTACGTAGGGAGCCAGAGGTCGTCACCCCGTAACAGGACGGTTCGCGTATGGTGGGCGTCGCCGCGCTGGTGAGCGTGCTGCTGTCCGTGCAGGGAACACAGTCCACGCGGCCGGACTCGGTGTCCGTGCCGCCGGTCACCACGGCGATGGCGGTGCGCGCGGCCCAGCCGCCGGTGATCGATGGGCGGGACGATGACGCCGTGTGGCGGACCTCGCCGGTGATCACGCGGTTCACGGAGTGGCAGCCCTCGGAGGGCGGACCCTCGCGCTGGCCCACCGAGGCGCGCATCGCCTACGACGCCGCGAACCTGTACGTCTTCGTCCGGGCGTTCGACGCGCACCCCGACAGCATCATCCGTCTGCTCTCCCGGCGGGACAACATCCCGCCCTCGGACCAGATCGGGTTGATCCTCGATTCGTACCACGACCTCCGCACCGGCTACGAGTTCTTCGTCAACCCGTCCGGCGTGAAGTACGACGCCGCCGTCTACGACGACGGCAACGAGGACAGCGCTTGGGACGGCGTCTGGGATGTGGTCACGCGCATCGACTCCCTCGGCTGGACCGCGGAGTTCCGGATCCCCCTCTCGCAGCTCCGCTACGGCACCCAGCGGCAGCACACCTTCGGCATCGCCATCCTGCGCGACATCTACCGGTACAACCAGCGCACGGCGTGGCCGCAGCTCCGGCAGTCCCACCCGGCGCCTCGAGGCCGCCCCGTACCTCGTGACCAAGAACGCCTCGCGCATCGTGAACAACGCCTTCACGCAGCGCAACAACGCGACGGTCGGCGGCGACCTCAAGTACCGTGTCGCCTCGAACGTGACCCTCGACGCCACCATCAACCCCGACTTCGGCCAGGTCGAGTCCGACCCCGCGGTGCTGAACCTGACGGCGTTCGAGAGCTTCTTCGACGAGCGGCGCCCCTTCTTCGTGGCGGGGCGGGGGCTCTTCCGGTTCGACGTGAACTGCACCCAGGTCAACTGCAGCAGTGAAGGCCTCTTCTACAGCCGCCGTATCGGGCGCACGCCCGAGCTCGCCGGTACGTACGGCGACACCACAGCGCAGCAGCCGACGACCATCCTCGGGGCGGCCAAGCTTACGGCGCGGCTCCCCGGCGGCCTCACCGTCGGCGCCCTCGACGCCTACACCGAGCGCGCGACCGGCCACGCCGACACGACCTACGAGCCGGGGACGAACTACGGCGTGGTCCGCGTCCGACAGGACTTGAACGGCGGGAACACCAGCGTGGGCGGGATGGTCACCGCCGTGAACCGCGGCCTCGACGCGTTCAGCTCCCCGTACCTCCACCGGAGCGCGTACGTTGGCGCCTTCGACGCGCGCCACCGGTTCCTGAAGAACACCTACGAGGTCTCGGCCTTCTACGCGCAGAGCCGTGTGGCAGGCAGCGACACCGCGATCCTGGCCACCCAGACCGACGCGGTGCACAACTACCAGCGTTCCGACGCAGGCCTTCCCCTCGACTCGACGCGCACCACCCTCGCCGGTGACGCCGAGGCGATCACGTTCGGGAAGGTCGGCGGCCAGCATCTGATGTTCGAGACCTCGTACCATCGGACCTCCGCCGGGTTCGAGGTCAACGATCTCGGCTACCTCCGGCGCGCCGACCAGCAGACGTGGAGCACCTGGGCCGGGTTCTTCGATCGCCACCAGCGCAAGCTCTACAACCGCTTCCAGTGGAACAACAACTGGTGGCAGTACTGGACCACGGGGGGCCTGCCGCAGGAACGGGCCTACAACACCAACACGCACATCCAGTTTCGGAACAACTGGTGGTTCCACCTGGGCTCCACCTTCGGCCAGCTCGGGACCACCTACGACGACCGCAAGGCGCTCGTGCCCTACCTGTGGGTCAACTATTTCAAGGGCGACGCGGGCCATTCGCACAGCCTGACCCTCAGCCCCGAACTCGACCTCAAGGTGGCGTCGCGCTTCAACTCGGCGCTGTCGGTTA
>JBEKGT010000418.1:0-2497 GCA_050012655.1 Gemmatimonadales bacterium
GGCGCGCGCGAGCCACGCGCCGGCGCCACTCGGGATCCACCAGTGGGCGTGCACCAGGTCCGCTGCCCCGCCCTTGGCGATCCGGCGCGCGGCACGGGCCTGCGCCGTCACCAGGGAGGCGAAGGCGGCGAGTCCGGCGGGAGAACCGAGCGCCGACGCCATCGTGCCGGTGTGCGCGAGCGTCTCCCAGCGCGCCAGCGCGTAGCGCACGCGGTGCACCGTCACGCCGCCGCGCGCGACGTCGCCGGCGGCGCCCGCGTCCGAGGGCGTGAGGACCGCCACGCCGTGGCCCAGCGCCGCCTGGGCGAGGACGAGTCGCTCGATGAACGCCCCGGCCAGATCCCCGTCGTGACGGGGGTAGTTGTGTGTCAGGTGGAGGATGCGCATGCCGATGCGAGGGCGCCGGGGGCCGCGGACCGCGCCGCGCTCACGCCTTGCGGAACCGGTAGACGATGGAGCGCGCGAGGAGCGCGACCATGGGGATGGGCGGGTGCAGATACGTCCCGCTCCACGCCTCCAGGCGGAAGCCGTTCATGGCGGCCAGGGCCGTCATGTTCTGCCGCGTCCAGCCGTAGATGTGGCCCTGCCGGTCCGGAATCCGCAGCAGGTTCCAGATCAGTTCCTTGACGTGGTAGGGGTTCGGCACGGAGAGCACCAGCACCCCGTCGCTCCTGAGCACGCGCCGGATCTCGGTGAGGGCGCCGTACGGGTTCGGGACGTGCTCGAGCACCTCGATGCAGAAGACGTTGTCGAAGGAGGCGTCGGGGAATGGGATTCCCTCGGAGACGTCGCGGATCAGGATGTCGCTCGCCGCGAACTCGGGGGCGATGTCCATCCCCTGATAGCGGATGCCCGCGGGGAGGTAGCGGCGCAGTCCGCCGTCGCGGCAGCCGATCTCGAGGACGGTGGCGCCGGCGGGCACGCGGGCCAGCGCTGCGGCCTTCCGCTGGCGCATCCGCTCCTCGCCGCCGCTGCGCCAGCCGCTGCGCGCGCGGTAGAAGCTCTCCAGCGCCTTCGAGCCCGGCGCGATACCGGTCATCCGGCTATCCCCGCTGTGTGATGAGAAGGGCCGTTGCGGCTCTGCAGCGGCCCCGTAATCTACCGCGGGCGTCCCCTATTCTCATGCCCAGGCGCGGCTACGGCACGATGTCGAGCCACCCTCCTTCGTTCGCGACCAGCGGCTTGCCGGTCACCGGCTCGAAGGCGACGATGCGCGGGGTACCGCCCGCCGCTATCGTCTTGACGACAGTGCGCGTCGCCCGGTCGATCACCACGATCGTCCCTAGGCTCGAGCTGCTGGCGACGATCCTGGTGCCGTCCGTGCTCCGGGCCAGGCCGAAGGCATACGAAGCCGCCATTCGCCACCCACAGCTCGGCGCTGTCGGGGGTCACGACGAGTCCCTGCGAGCGCCCGCCGGTCGCGAACGTCCGGAGGACCTGCATCGTCGCCGTGGACAGTTCCATCACGGTGCCGCCGTCGCGTGTGGCCACGTAGAGCCGCGAGCGGCTGGGGTTCATGGCCACGTGGTGGGAGGTGGCCGGAAGGGACACGGAGCCGAGCACGGCGTGGGTGCCGAGGTCGATCTTGTAGATCACGTTGGCGTTGGTGGCGACGAACAGCGCCTGCCCGTCCGCCGAGACCGCCATCGGCCCCGGGTCGCCCGACACGGGCACCGCGTCCACGATGGCGCGCGTCGCCGTGTCGATCACGCTCACGCTCGAGCTGTACTGGTTGCTGACGTACGCGCGGGTCCCGGAGGGGTTGAAGACCACGTGCGTCGGCACCTGGCCGACATTGACGTTGCCGACGAGCGTGCCGGAGTCCGCGCGCACCAGGGCGATCCGTGCCGCAGAGAGCTCCGTGACGTACACGGTCCCGCCGGGTGACGCGGCGACGCCGAACGCCGCATCCCCGAGCCGGACCCGCCGGAGCGCCGTGGTGTCGTAGCTCTGTCCCCCTCCACCGCCCCCGCCGCTCCCAGCCACCACCTGCACGGCGACCGCGGTCGCCAGGCCCGCGCCGCTCACCGTGACGACGGCAACCCCGGTCGGACCGATGGAGCGGACCCAGCCGAGCGCGGTGGCGACGACGACGGAGGTGTCGCTGGAGTGGAACGAGACGGGCACTGCGGTGAGGAGCTGTCCCTTGGCATCCAACACGCCGACGGACAGCTGAACGCTGTCGTGCGACTGGAGACTGACGCTGGGTGGCGCGACGACGATCGTGTCGGTGGACGATGAGCCGCATGCCGTCGAGAGCGCGCCGACCGTGAGCGATACCGCCAGTGTCCAGAAAGCCAAGCGCATTGTCATGCCTCCCTGCCTGGAACACCACTCCTGATCGCGGCGGCCCCCGCCGTCCTGCCGCCCTCAGCGCTCCCGGAGCCGGTCCATCTCGCGCCGGATCTCACGCAATTCCTCGCGGTTCCCCGCCAGCAGCTCGCCGATGAAGCCGAACCCGAAGAGCGCGATGCCGGAGATGACCATGGTCTCGATC